>CABPCP010000025.1 GCA_902406105.1 uncultured Mordavella sp. | reverse complement strand
TAAAAAACTGTCTGAAACTTCCGCTCCAGACAGTCATCCTTGACTAAACGGAGAAGGAGGGATTTGAACCCTCGCGCCGCTATTAACGACCTACTCCCTTTCCAGGGGAGCCCCTTCAGCCAACTTGGGTACTTCTCCAAATGAACTGACTTATGTCTCGTCCTATTTATAATGAAAACCGCCGTCACCGCCTGGCAGTTTCCAAGCGGAGAGGGTGGGATTCGAACCCACGCGCCCTTGCGGACAAACGGTTTTCAAGACCGCCTCGTTATGACCACTTCGATACCTCTCCATACCATAATAAATCATCGACGCTCTCAGCGACAATTGACATTTTACCACACACGAAAACCAGCGTCAATACAAAATCTACAATTTTTCTGTTCATCTTTTTTATTCAAATCTTCTTTTTAGAAACACTTCCGCAATCTCCAAATCTTCTGGCGTAGTAATCTTGATATTTTCATAAGAACCTTCAAATAATTTGACCGGAGTATCGCTCATCTGCTCTACCACCATAGCGTCATCCGTTACTTTGATACATTCTTCCCCCATCAGGGCAGAATATGCGTCAATGATCAGGCCGCTCTCAAATACTTGGGGCGTCTGAACCGTCCATACATCTTTTCTCTGGGGCGTCACACGGGCAAATCCATTTTCATCCGCCAACTTAACCGTATCTTTGCTTGGCATTCCCGCCACACAGGCTTTATACTTATCCACCGTTTCATAGGCACGCTCAAGTATTCCTTCATCAACGAAGGGTCTGGCTCCGTCATGGATGAAAATATAACCGCCGGGATATACTCCTGGAACAGCGCCGTTTTTGATTACCCGCAGTCCCTGCCAGACAGAAGCATAGCGTTCTTCCCCGCCTTTTACAATGGCTTTGACCTTATAGAAATGATATTTCCGCACGATCTGGTCATATACGTAGTCTTCCTGCCCTTCTCCTACTACCAGCACCACATCGTCAATAATCTCCGATTCCTGGAAAGCGGCAAGAGTATAGCAGATCAGAGGGTTTCCCTTCAATTCAATATATTGTTTCTGTACCGGCGCTCCCATCCGCTTTCCCTGGCCGGCCGCCAGCACTACCGCCGTGCAATGCTTTTTATTCTCGATCATCTGCCCGTCCTCCCTGTATCCAGCCTCTAACGTTCTCCCAGCTTCAGATTTGGAACCGCATTGAGATCCCAGCCATGCCGGGTTCCTTTTTGATATTCATAATATCCGGCCGCCCCGATCATCGCCGCATTATCTGTGCAGTAAACAGGGGACGGATAATACAGTTTGACATTCCGCTGTTCACACGCTTCTTTCATTGCCTGCCGCAGCGCCGAATTGGCCGCGACCCCGCCAGCGATGGCAAATTTATCCGCATGATACTCTTCCACCGCGCGCATGGCATTTTCCACCAAAACATCTGTCACTGCCTTCTGGAAGGAGGCCGCCACATCTGCCTGCCGGAAAGTCTGCCCCTTCATCCGGCACCCATTGATATAATTCAGGACCGCGGACTTCAGGCCGCTGAAGCTGAAATCATACGGGGCATCCTCCACATGGGCTCTGGGAAATGAAATCGCGTCCGAATCGCCTTCCTTCGACACTTTATCAATCTTAGGGCCTCCCGGATAACCAAGGCCGATCGCTCTGGCCACCTTGTCAAAAGCTTCCCCGGCCGCATCATCTCTCGTTCTTCCCAGGATCGTAAATGTTCCGTAATCCTCCACTCTCACCAAATGGGTGTGGCCTCCGGATACCACCAGCGACAGAAACGGAGGCTCCAATTCCTTGTGCTCGATAAAGTTAGCCGCAATATGGCCTTCAATGTGATGGACTCCTACCAATGGTTTCCCGGCAGCATAGGCGATCGCTTTCGCCTCTGCCACTCCCACAAGAAGAGCGCCCACAAGCCCCGGCCCATAAGTAACTGCCACCGCCGTTATCTGGTCCAGTGTGGTTTCAGCGGTTCTCAGAGCCTCTTCGATCACCTGGTTGATCCTTTCAATATGTTTTCTGGAGGCAATCTCCGGAACCACTCCGCCATAAAGGGTATGCAGATCGATCTGCGAAGAAATCACATTGGAAAGAACCTCCCGCCCATTTTTCACAACAGCCGCCGCTGTCTCATCGCAGGAACTTTCAATTGCCAGAATCAAATTATCCTTCATATTTTTCGTTTCTCCCTGTCTAATCTGAAAAAACCAGTTCCATCGTACGGCCGTCTTTCGCCGCCACCGCCCGCGGAAAGATTTTCTTCACCTCGTCCATATACTCTTCCGGTCTGTTCAGAGACGGACTGTAATGTGTCAGCCACATTTCTCCCACATCGGCTTCTTGGGCGATCTGCGCCGCTTCATAGAAGGTCATGTGCTTATATTCTTTGGCTTTCTTCTGCTTGTCCTTCTCTCCATACATTCCTTCACATACAAACAGATCCGCGCCCCTGGCGTTCTCCCGGATGGAATCTGTTGGACGGGTATCGGTACAATAGGTGATTTTCAGTCCTTTTCTGGGCGGTCCAAGCACCATATCCGGAGTGTAGATTTTCCCGTCTTCTTCCACCGTTTCTCCCTTTTGCAGAGTTCCCCAGAAATGTTTGGGGATTCCCGCCTTATTCGCCCGCTCCACGTCGAACTTCCCGGCCCGGTCTATTTCCATTGTATATCCGTAACAGATCACATTATGGTTGACCCGAAACGCCTTCAGCCGGTAGCCATTCAATTCGAATGTCTGCTCCGGCCCGGCAATCTCAACATATTTGATTGGAAACGGCAATTCCGGGGCGATGACCCGAAGAGCGTTCACCACCCGCTCCAGCCCTTTGGGCCCGATCAGCGTCAATGGTTCTGTCCGATCCGCATTTCCCATTGTAAGAAGCAGCCCCGGAAGTCCGCTGATATGATCTCCGTGATAGTGGGTAAAACAAATCACATCGATGGGCTTAAAACTCCAGCCCCGCTCCTTAATGGCTATCTGCGTCCCCTCGCCGCAGTCGATCAAAAGACTGCTGCCGTTATATCTCGCCATAAGCGCTGTCAGCCAGCGGTACGGCAGAGGCATCATGCCTCCTGTTCCAAGCAAACATACATCTAACATTTTTTATTCCTCAATCTCCCATTTTGATCCGAAAACTTTTTACAAGCTCATCATAGCATTTCTCACACAGATCAAACCGGTCTATCTGGCCGTCTTTTCCGGAAAAATATCCCCAGCGTTTTTCCACTTCCAGGAAATCCTCCCTGGGAACCCCTTCAACCACCGGAATCTTACGTCCGCATTTATTGCATATGATCTTGCTGATCTCTTTCGTCTCTCTGACCTTTGTCTCATATTGGCGCATACGATTCCTCCTGTATATATCAAAATCGTCTTGTCTTACTGTTACGCCTCCATTATATCCGCCCGCCAGGTTTATTCCTAGTGGGAACTGCTGACAGAACTGCCAGTTATTTTCTATAACAGCTCCCGCATGTGGACAGACGTCAATGTCCATTTCCAAGATCCTTGCTCATAAGAATCCCATCTTCCACAGGGTTCGTATAAAAATTTTTCCGCTTGCCATCTTCCTGGAAGCCGTGACCCCTATAAAAGCTTCTGGCGGTTTCGTTCCCCGCTCTTACATCCAGCAGAAGTCTTTGGACTTTGATCTCCCCGCATCTGTTTTCCAGTTCCTCAAGCAGGCTGCTCCCTACGCCCTTCCTCCTGGCTGCAGGCGCCGCCGCGATCCTGGCGATCTCTCCTTCATCCAATACATAATACAGGATCAGATAACCAGCCAGCGTCTCTTTCATCCAGGCGCCCAAAAGCAACGTCCGCTCCTGCTCGAAGGTTTCCTCAAGGCTTCCCAGGCTCCATGCGTCCGGGAAGATCGTCTGTTCCAGTTTTGCCACTTCTTCCAGTTCCACTCTTTGGATCTCTCTTATCTTGATCATCTTACAATCCTTGGATGTCCCAGATCAGGCTTTCCACCGCTTCTTCCGTTGTCGCCCAGCTTGTACAGAACCGGACGGCCTGGCGCCCTTCTCCTGCGTCCTCCCAGAAGCCAAAGGCATACTTCTCTCTTAATTTCTCCAAGTGTTCTTCGGGAAGGATTGGAAACTGCTGATTTGTATAGGAATCATAGGCCAGTCCATAGCCTTTGTCTAAAAATGCCTTCTTTAACCGCAGCGCCAATTCATCCGCCCGTTTTCCAAGCTCAAAATACAGGCCATCGGTAAAAAGTGTCTCAAACTGCAGGCCAAGGAGCCGTCCTTTTGCCAGCATTCCTCCCCGCTGCTTGATCAGATAGCGGAAGTCCTGTTTCAAGGCCGGATTGGTAATCACTACCGCTTCGCCAAACAAAGCGCCTACTTTTGTTCCTCCAATATAGAAAACATCTGTCAGCTCTGCCACATCCGCCAAAGTCAGATCCGAGGTCTCCGCCATCAGCCCATATCCCAGTCTGGCTCCATCCAAAAATAACGGAAGTCCCAGTTCTTGGCACGCCTTGGACAATTCCGTCAGCTTCTCTTTGGAGTACAGGGTTCCGTTTTCCGTAGGATGAGAGATATAGACCATTCCCGGCTGTACGACATGTTCATGATTCGCATCCTCCCAGTGCTCCTTCCAGATTTCCCGCACTTGGTCCGCGCAGATCGTCCCGTCCGTGCTTGGCAGCGTAAGAACCTTATGCCCTGTGGCCTCCACCGCTCCCGTTTCATGAACATTGATATGACCGCTCTGGGCCGCCAGCACCCCTTGGTGCGGGCGCAGAATGGCGCTGATCACCGTAAAATTCGTTTGAGTCCCTCCCACTAGGAAATGCACGTCCGCTTCCGGGCTTTCACACAATTCCCGGATTTTCCTCCTTGCGCTTTCACAGTAGGGATCTTCTCCATATCCTGCTGTCTGCTCCATATTGGTCTCTTCCAGCCTTTTTAAAATAGAAGGATGCGCTCCTTCTCCATAGTCACATTGAAACCGGATCATTTTTCAGCCGCTCCTTTCTCTCCCTCTCAGCCTGGGACATTCTCAGATAGTCCGGCCGATGTTCCGCCGCCGTCTCCATCTTGCCTTCCAGATAATACTGAATTCCCCTAACGCCTACTGAAGCAGCCCTCTGGCGGTTCATATTGGCTGGCGCAAAGGCGATTTTTCTTCCCTTCATGATCGTATGTTCCAAGTCTCCTCCAAAAACCGGCACACCGTCTCCCAGGAAGGTAACCTTCTCTTCATATTCCTTCAAATATCCGCCCAGTTCCTCAATCCCGACAGCCATCTGGTCTCTCAGTACCTTAAGGCGTCCTTCTTCAAATCGATAGATTCCTGTATAGACCTGCCTTCTTCTGGCATCCATGATGGGACAGACGATCCCCTCACAACCAAATAGATTGCAGGCAAGTCCTTCCAATGTGGGGACATGGATCAATGGTTTCGAAAGCGCAAGGCCAAGACCTTTTGCTGTGGCAGATCCAATGCGCAGACCAGTAAACGATCCGGGTCCTGCCGCTACCGCGATCGCATCGATACTTTCCAGATCCGTCTCCGTCATTTTTACAATCTCATCCAACATCGGCAGAAGCGTCTGTGAGTGCGTCTTTTTATAATTCACTGTATATTCCGCGATAATCTGTTCTGTACGGATATCTCCGTCTCCTTCTACAAGAGCCACGCTTGCCACCAGTCCCGAACTATCCAGCGCTAATATTCGCATATGCTGATCCTCCGATAATCAAATCCCTTTTCCAGGTTTTTTTCAATCTTTATCTCCGTGTAATGTTCCGGCAGAAGCTCTTCGATCAGATCCGCCCACTCGATCAGGCAGACGCCCTTCCCGTAGAAATAGTCTTCATACCCGATTTCTTCCATCTCTTCTACATCTCCGATCCGGTAAACGTCAAAATGATAGAAGGGCAGACGCCCTTCCTCATATACCTGCACGATCGTAAATGTAGGACTGTTGACTGGTTCCGCAACTTCTAACCCGGCAGCCAGCCCCTGTGTAAAAACCGTCTTGCCAACCCCCAGGTCGCCAACCAGCGTATACACATCTCCCGGCCTGGCTTCCGTTCCCATTTGGAATCCTAGTTCATATGTTTCTTTCTCACTGTTTGTCTCCCGGATCATCTGAAACCCCTTTCTCCTCCACCGTCACCGGACGGATCTTCATGGCTTTTGCAGGCATATGCGCCCGGATCATATCCACAACAGGCCTGTAGTTTTCTCCCAACTGGTCTACCGGCAGAACAATCGCATGCTTGGCCGCATCGTATAAGATAAGGATTCTTTTCCTGGATACCGCCTTCTGAAACACATCCCAGGAAGCCTTTCCGCTGTCATCTTCTCTCACTGTCTCAATTCCTTCTTCATCAAAGGTATACGTTACCGGAGCCCGCAACCGCTCAGATGCCTCCACCTGCCTTATTACTTTCCTGCGGATTATATACGGAAACCCCGCCAGAACAAGGACCGCAAAAGCAAGAAATAGTCCTGCCATCCCGTAATTTCCCCGCAGCACAAACGAAACAGTACACCCAACGTTCAGCCCTCCCAGAATCAGCGCCATGACTCCCGCTTTCCCTGAGAAAATATGATATACCATAAAATCCGCCATTGATTTTGCATCCATCCGGACCTCAACTTTCACCGACATATTCTTTCTCCATTCTGAAGTGTTATTTCTTGATTATAACACATCTTTTTTTCTTCTGCCACAAATGATATACTTATTTTGTGTTTCCAAAAAGAATCAAGGAGGATCTATGCAAATGAAATTTACTTTCTATCATAATAATATTAATGTCCTGGATCTGGACAAGGCGGTAGAGTTTTACAAAAAAGCCCTGGGACTTTCCGTCACAAGAGAGAAAACCGCTGAAGACGGAAGTTTCAAATTAGTATTCATGGGGGATGAAACCACGCCGCATCTTCTGGAGCTGACCTGGTTAAGAGACATGGACCGCCCTTATGATCTGGGAGATAATGAATCTCACCTCGCCATGAAGGTGGATGACATGGAGACGGCGCTTGCCCTGCATCGGGAAATGAACTGCGTCTGCTTCGAAAACCCCGAGATGGGTATTTATTTCATCAGCGATCCTGACGGATACTGGATTGAAATCTGCCCGGCCAACGATTGATTTGGAACTGTCCAGATCAGGCAAAAAGCCGTCTGGGCAGACACCCTTTTGATCTCGCCCCAGCTTAACATAATTTATTCCCATTGGCCACCAGCTTAAACCGGCAGCCCAGCACTTCTGCCGCCCGCCGGCACATGAGCATACGCTGGAGAAAAATCTCAAAATAATCCATTACGGTACAGATCTCGTCATCCAGTTCCAGATTCATTTGAATCACTTTCTTTTCTTCTTTTAATTCCAACGCGGCTTTCAAAGCCGCGTAATTCACCCGGTCATGGATATCGAAATTGGCAGGCGTTCTGTTCTGTACCCGGTTCCTTCTCACATCTGTTTTATCTGCCAGGATAAGCGCCGCCGACACCGCGTCTACCGCCGTCCCTGTCTCTTCGTCATGGTGACCGATGGCCGTCACCACCGTAAGAATATCATTCATCGGAAAGCTCAAATCTTTCAACACCTGATAGGCCAGGACAGCGCCGCTGTGGGCATGGTCATTCCGGTTGACGCAGTTGCCGATATCATGCATATATCCCGCGATCTTCGCAAGTTCTACCTCATGTTTGTCAAATTCTAGTTTTTCAAGGATCTCTCCTGCCCGCTGGGCGACTCTGGCGGCATGCTTCTTGGAGTGTTCCGTGTATCCCAGCTCATACAGGACATCATTGCCTTTTTCGATCAATGCGTTTATCTCTTCATTTTTTTTAATATCTTTATAACTGATCACTCGTATTCTCTGCTCCTGTCTTTCTATAATCAAAAGCGGAAGGCGCCCCAAAATTTCCCGTGTCACCTTCCGCGGAATTTTTCTCTATAGCCTCTGGACCGCATCCACTGCTAATTCTGACCTTTCACACTCCTCAGGCGTCAGCGTGATCTGCCAGCACAGAGGGCTTCCCTTCATATGTTCCGCCGCATAACTCAACCCGTTTGTCCGTTCATCTAAGAAGGGCCGATCTATCTGCCCCGGATCTCCCAGAAGGATGATCTTCGTATCTTTTCCCGCCCGTGTAATAATTCCCTTCACCTGAGCGGGCGTCATATTCTGCGCTTCATCTATGATCAGATAGGTCTTTACGATGGATCTTCCTCGGATAAAGTTCATAGCCTCCGCCTGGATGATTCCTCTCTCAAAGATTTCTTCTATTTTCCCGGACAGTTCCGTCTCACTGCTGTATCTTTCCTTTTCATCGGAATCTACCAATTGTTCCAAATTATCGATCACCGGACGTAAGAGAGGAGAAATCTTCTCCTGCTCATTGCCCGGCAGAAAGCCTATTTCAGAATCAAACTGCGCGTTTGGCCGGCAGATCAGAATCCTCCGGTATTCCCCGGTATAGTGATTCAGCATTTTTTCCAGCCCTACCGCCAGAGAATAAAAGGTCTTACTGGTTCCGGCAATTCCCTTGATGATCACCAGAGGCGCCTTTTCCGCCGGCTGCATCAGCGCTTCCTGGATAAAATACTGCCCGGCGTTCCTTGGCTTTACCCCATAAGGCGTGCTTTTCCTGTAATCCAGCTTCCGGATCATCCCTTTCTCCACTCTTCCAAGCTGGGTTTTTTTGTGGGACTGATCTGCCTTTAAAATTACAAACTCATTTTCAAACAATTCCGGCACCCACGCTTTCCCGTCTTCATCCATACAATAGACCAGCTCTGCGCTGATCCCCTTTTTCTTAAAATCTTTAAAAGCCTCTTCCGGCACATACACCTGAATCCTGCCCTGATATTGCGTCTCATGCTCTCCCACCTGTTCTGTGGTAAAATCTTCCGCCCGGATCCCCAGGATCTGTGCCTTAATGCGAAGCAGGATATCCTTTGTCACCAGAGTGACCTGCTCTTCTCTGGACTGAGACAGCCCTTTACATACTTTTAGAATTCGATTGTCCGATTTGTAGTCGGGAAGGTCTGGCGGCAGCTCCACATCCAGGTAGTTTTTCTCCACTTTCAGGATCCCCTCATTTTCCATCCTGATCCCATCCAGCAGATTACCTTTGGAGCGCATCTGCTCCAGAAAACGGATTGCCCGGCGCACATTCGCCCCCCGCTCTCCTTCGTCTTTCTTCAGATTGTCCAACTCCTCCAGCACCACCAGCGGGAGTATCACTTCATTTTCCTCAAAACAGGCCGGCGCATATGGCGCCTGGATCAGAACATTGGTATCAAGCACATAGATTTTTCCCATTCAGATTTCCTTCCCGTAATAATATTTTTAAATTTTTCTATTTTCACTATACGTTTCTTTTGTTATATCTTCCATCTGCCTTAGGTAAAATCAAAGTAAAAAGGCGCCGCCCGCATAACGGACAGCGCCTTTTCTTATTCCGTTTATTTACGCCGTTACCACCAGAAGGATTCCCAGGCCCCAGTTCACGACCGCCACGACCAGGCCAATGATACATAGGATTTTGCCTGCTTTTGCCATTCCCGCCTTACTTGATCCAGAACCGAGTCTTGCTCTTGTAAATCCAAGAACCGACAAAATAATTCCTCCAAAAGGAAGGACCAAAGCAAGGATTACGCTTAGGATTCCAAATACCAGCGCCATTGTGGCCGCTCCCGTATTGTCCACCGTCTGCACAGGAATCACCGTTGGCTGAGGGCCTCCATTCTGCGGTCCAGGTCCCGCTGCCTGCGGGTTCTGAACAGGGTCCTGCGGCCCCATGTTGGATGCCGCCTGCATCTGCGGGTCATTTGGAAGCGTCTGGTTGAGTGTGACAAAAAGCTGCTCCAGGCTGTCTTTATAAGGTTTCTTCTGTAAAGTTCCTACAAAGCCCTCCAGGTCCCACTCACCGCCGGCCGTCCCTTTCAGCCATGCTTCCAGGTGGAATACGCCGTTATTATAGGACCATTTCAGGTACTTAAAGCCTTCTACCATCGCGTCTCCCGCGCGGTAAGCCGGTTCTCCCTTCCAATCGGACATTGCAAATTGGTTCTTCTGAAGATAGTCATTCATAATGAACTGTACAAAATCATCCGGTTTATTCAATACTATGTCCCTCACATACCTAGCCATATTTTCTCCTCCTTTTTGATCGAACATTTCTTTTATTATACTCTAGAATATCAAAAAACTCCAGTATAGTTTAGACACTCTACGCACCTATCGGAGCTGCCCTATCCGTCGTCTAATAAAAAATTCGATTATCCGGCCATAAGAGACTTCCGAATATCCTGCTCCAGCTTTTCCAGTTCAGCTTCCGCCTCCTGGCGTTTCTTTCTTCCGTCCTGCTGTATCTTCACCGCTTCATTCATGGTGGCGACCAGATTTTCATTGGCTTTTTTCAATGTGGCGATATCCACAATCCCCCGTTCCGTTTCTCTTGCCACGTCCAGTGTGTTCTGCTTTAGTGTTTCCGAATTTTTCAAAAGCAGCTGATTGGTCGCATCTGTAATATCTCTTTGCAGCTTCAGTGCTTCCTGCTGCCGGTATAGTCCAAGTGCCATGACTATCTGGCTCTTCCACAGAGGAATCGTCTCCTGGATAGCAGTCTGGATCTTGTCTGCCAGCAGCTTATCATTATTCTGCACCAGTCTTATCTGAGGCGCCGTCTGAATGGCAATAGTCCTGCTGATTTTCAGGTCGTGAAGCTTTTTCTCAAACTGTCCTACCGTATCCTCAAAATCTTTTACCACCTGAGCGTTCATAGGATCCTTGCTTGCTTCCGCCTCCCGGCGAAGCGCTGGGATAGTCTGTTCCCGCACTTCTTTTAGTTTTTCTTCCCCGGCCGCGATATAAAGCTGCAACTGGCGGAAATAGGTAAGATTTTTCTCATACATGGTGTCTAGCATACCGATATCTTTGAGCATCTCCATCCTTGCCTCATCCAGTTTCCCCTCGATCTTATCCACTTGCATCTCCAGTTTCTCATACTGCATCATGAATTTCTTTACTTTCGCCTCCGCCTTTTTGAAAATGCCCATGATGCCGGATTCTTTTTCCAGGGACTCAAAATCCAGTCCCTGCACGCTGGACACCAGGCCGACCATTAATTCCCCGATGTATCCGGTATCCTTATTTCTTACGTTATTTAAAATATTCTCGGAAAAATCCGCTATATTCTGCTTTGCGCCGGAACCATACTGCATCAGCATCTGGGCGTCTGTCAGATCGATCTGATCTTTGATCTCCTCCACTTTTGCCCGTTCTTCATCGGTAAGCGCCGTAATCTGCTCCTGGAGTTTCTGAGTGTTTTCTTCCATCAGCACTGTATTTCCTTCTGCCCCTGTCCTTTGCTTTCTCAGCGCGCTTAACGTAATCTCTGCCATCTCTTTCCCCTTTCTCTTTCTCTGATTTCCCTTCTGCTATCGCCTTTCTCTGATCTGCCGCATCCCTCTACTGCAATCCATCAATAATCCGCCTCATCACCTCATAAGAGGGCACCTGCCCCACCTGGGTCACGCTATCTGCAATCCCTGAGGCTTTCGCCTCTCCCTGCGCGATGCCGGCGCTGCCGGTGCGAAATCCATGTTTCTTCCAGGCCAATTCCTGTATCTTCTCATTCTGCAAGCCTTCCAGCAGTGTCTGTCCGCTCTCGTCCATTGCAATCAGCACATGGGCTGACCATACCGTAGGCGCCGGGTAAAGGACTACTACATCATCCTTGATCTCTTCGTATGCCTCTGGTTCCATCTGCGCGTATTCGATAATCTGGCTCTCATAACCGGCGGCGATAGGTGTCGCCCCTACTCCCATCCGTAGGAACTGGCTGAACAGATCCGCGGAAGAGGTCTCCATATACCCCAGCTTGCCAAAAATAGCCTGCAGTTCAGGCAAAACCTCATCTACGCTTTCCGGGGTCAGAGTCTGTCCGCCGTTTAATACGTCCGCCAGCAGGGCGGCAAACATATTTCCAGAGTTGGATTTGGCCGGGTCTGTGGTATCTACAGACACACTGCCGTATAATTCCGGCACACCAATGTCTGTCCATTTGGTATCGGTCCGGATCAGTTCCAACAGCTTGTTCATATCCACATAATTGACATCCTCGTCCTTAGTGATCATTCCCTGCTGTTCAAAGGCCTCCAGGACAATCTTGTGTGTGTAGAGCACGATAGGAGTGTTTAGAATAATCTCGCTCTGCTTGGGCGATCCATGAAGTTCTTCGTAATATTCCAAAGCAATACTGCTGGAAGGGAACAGATAATTGCGTCCGGTCAGATCCGCCGTCATCATATCCAACGATCCGGCTTTTGAGTAATCCACCTCCAGACCATAATCTTTCCTCAGGATTTCCAGCACTTCTTCGTCTTCCAGAAATCCCGCCTTTTCTCCGCCTATGTATCCGCTGACCTGAACGGCCGGCCCGTCTTCCCTTTCCGTCTGTTTTTCTTCCTGGTTTTCTCCTCCCAGATCTCCGGTGCCGCCGGTCAAAAGGTAGATGCCGCCAATGACACCCATCACACAGGCCAGAACGATCAGCCCTATGATTTTTTTCTTCATTCGCTTTCCTGCTTTCTTTCTTTGCTTATCTCTGTATATCCTTCCGAACGGAGGGTCTGTTTCAAAAGATTCAGATCCGCCTCCATATCCATCAATTCGTTTTGCAGCAGCTTTTCAAACTGCATCTGGAACGCTCCTTTCAGCGTTGCTACCGCCTCCGCGGTATTTTGGAGTATTTTCTGCGCTTCCCTGGTGGCAAGCCTGCTGTCCTGCAGTTCTACATAGTTTTCCAGCACATTTGCGGCGGTTTCCTGATAGTAATCGATATAACGCCTAGCCGATGATATTTTCTTCGGATTATCTGTCAGAAACTTTAAAATACTTTCAGCTGTCGCAAGCAGGGACTGAACGTCTCTTTTTAACACAGGATCCAGAATCTTATCTGCCGCCTTCCTCATTCTCCGGTAGTCAGAGCCCGCTTCCTGCAGTCTTTCGTGGAGCAGTTCTCCGTTTCCGATCGTTTCCACCTCGATCCTGCCGATTTTTTTCACCGGCCGCAGCACCAGCAGAAATCCCGGATAGGAGGCGAGGGCCAGTCCCATACATAACAGAAGATTCCAGCCAAGCCCCGCAAGAAGCCCCAGGAATACTCCCAGAGCCAGTCCCGCCGAAGCTGCAATGCTGACGATTTCTTTCCAGTTTCTCTTCATATCTTAGTTATATCCTTTCACGCTGCGGAACGCTGCCGTCAGATCCTGGGTACCGTCAAATACCCGCCCCCCGCTTATTTGGGCCAGTTCCTCCAGCTGGCTTGGATCGGCGTCTCCGAAGGTAATGGAGAAAATCGGGATTTCTTCTCCGTACTGGCTCCAGACTTCTTCAAAATTACTGTAATTGTAGTTGGATCGACCATCGGTCATCAGAATGATAGCCGGCGTATAGTTCTCCAGATTGTATCCGGAGGCAATCTCCAGAGCTTCCGCCGCCGCCCGATAAACATCCGTGCCGCCCGCGATCTGGAAATCCGCCACCTTCTGATTCAGCTCCGCCAATGCTTCGTCAGAATCATCAGCAGCCGCCTCTATGCCCAGAATCGTATCATCGAAAAAAATCACCTGATTGACTTCCCCCGCATTTGCCTGGAGAAAATTCTTTCTGGCATTTTCCTGCAAAAGGATCTGCGACATAGCTTCTTTGAGCTGTCCCTCTCCTGTTCCCGCCATACTGCCGGAAAAGTCCAGGCAATAAATATTCAGCGATGGTTTCTTAAAACTGGTCTGGTATACATTCAATGCTTCGGTCAGAACCGAAGCCTCAGGCATCTGGATGGGCGACAGGATCCTCTCGGTATCGATCCCCCAGTCACTGTTAAACACATTCTGATTTTCTTCTGATACGCCATTGGCGCTGATCCTGCGGCCCGTAGCCTCGATCTTCTTCTGAGCCTGCTCCGACATCAGGTATTCCTGAACCGCAAGGAATGCCTCTTCTTTTTCACTGTCCCCATGATCCACATAACCCAGCGGCGAGTCTGCAATGGACAGACCGTCGTAGGGATAGACCACATACAGCGGCTCTTTTCCTTCCTCCACCATCTGCCTGTTAGCGTCAATGATCAGACACTCATAGTTAACCATGGCATCATAGTCCCCATCCAGGAACATATCTTTGAGCCAGTCTGAACTGCCGGAGCTTCGCTCCACACCGCTTAAGAGTTCCGTAATATCTGCCTTAAGCTCCGGATCCTGAAGATCTTCTGCCTTAAGCCCCTCCTGTTTGTCAAGCAGCGCATAGAGAAAACCGATATAGGCGCTGGCGCCGGAGTTAGACTGAGTGGCGCTAGTCATGCAAAAGCGCATCTTTCCGTCTCGGATTGCCGTCAGAATGTCGTTGACCGACACGTCTTTTCCCACAAATCCAAGTTCCTCCGCCAGACTCTCCCGAATACCGAATACCACCGGCGTCATGGAAACAGATTGGCTGTGCTTGATCAAGTGTCCCGTATCACCCATAGATACCCAGATGCTGCTGGCAGGCCATACAGCATCGTAATCCTGCGCTCCGTTTTCCAGTTCCCGCATGATATCTACGGAGCCCTTATATTCCATCTGAATCTCTACTCCTGTCGCTTCACCGCACTCTTGGATGATCTCTTCCAACTCCTGGTTTTCAGAGCCTGATAAAATGCGAATCTGGCCGCCTGGTACACGGGTGATCTCCTGTTCCTGGTCTGTCTTACGGTTATCCTCCGAGGCGGTTTGAGCGCCTTCCCTCTCACCGACTCCACAGCCTGTCAGAAGCATCAGCGCAGCCAAGATACTTAAAAAAATTTTTTTCAGTCGCCCTCCTGTATTCATCTCGACTTCCTCCTGCTTTATATCAAATCCAGATGATATGTTTTCTTTTATTTTCCTTTATTTTCGTAAGGGATTCCATCTGTTTTCCGTAAAGCCTGTGTAAAAAACTTGTAAACGATCCTGTACCACGCAAAAAAAGCATGCAAAAAGCATGCAAAAAAGCCCGTAAAAACGGACTTTTTCAGTGACTCCGAGGGGAATCGAACCCCTGATTCCAGCGTGAGAGGCTAGCGTCTTGACCTCTTGACCACGGAGCCATTTCATATCGTACTTGCCTAGTATAACAGACAAATCTGAATTAGGCAAGTACTTTTTTCAAAATCCACAATTTTTTTCGCCGCTCTTACTTTTATCCAGAGATCATCCCCAGATACCCTTGGATAAAGATTCCCAGTATGATCAGCGGCAGAATAAAGGTAAGATAGAACCGGATTGCTTTGCAGGCCGGGAATTTCAGGCCTTTTCCCGTATTGGTCTCTTTGATAAAGTTATCCCAGCCCCACCCGTAGCGAGTCACGCAGAACAGAAGGTATACCACAGACCCAAGAGGCAGGAGATTATTGCTCACAATAAAATCTTCCAAATCCATAATATTTTTCCCGCCAACGGTAAAGCCAGACCAGTCTGTCAGCCCCAGCACACAGGGGATACTCAGCAAAATCAGCAGGATTCCATTTACAAGGACGGATTTACGCAGCTCCCACCCCCACAGATCCAGCGCGTACTGAATGATATTCTGGAATACAGCGATCACCGTCGACAGCGCCGCAAATGTCATAAAGAGAAAGAACAGGCTTCCCCACAGTCTTCCTCCCGGCATTTCACGAAATACGTTTGGAAGCGTGACGAACACCAATCCAGGACCTTCCCCTGGGTTTACGCCAAACGCGAAACAAGCGGGAAAGATGATCAAGCCGGACAGAACCGCCACGCAGGTATCCAGCAAGGTAATACTCACCGCTTCTCCTGTCAGACTTCGCTCCTTCCCGATATAACTCCCAAATATCGCAAGAGAGCCAGCCCCCACACTCAATGTAAAAAAGGACTGTCCCATTGCCGCAAAGACCGCCTCCGAAAGCCCCGCCTCTTTGATCTTCCCCAGATCCGGCTTCAAATAGAATTCCAGCCCTTCAGCGGCTCCCGGAAGGCTTACCGCCCGGACCACCAGAATCAAAAGGATCACAAAAAGGCTGCTCATCATTACTTTTGTGATCTTCTCTACTCCTTTCTCCAATCCCATGGAACAGATCAGCAGCGCGATCAGGCAGATCAGCACCATCCAAAAGAGCATCTCATTTCGGTTGGAGGTCAGTTCTCCAAAGATCGCTTCTACTTGTTTTGTATCAGCTCCGGCAAATTCCCCGAAAAGCATTTTAAAAAAGTATGCCAGCATCCATCCGGCGATCGTTGTATAAAACATCATCAGCAAAAAATTGCCCGCCATAGTAAAATATCTGAAAATATGCCATTTCGTTCCCTTTGGCTCCAGCACATTAAAGGACATGGCGGAACTTTTCTGGCTTCCTCTTCCCACCGCAAACTCCATAACTACGATAGGGAGTCCCAGGACTAAAAGGAAAAACAGGTACATCAGGACAAAGGCTCCTCCCCCATATGCCCCCGTAATATACGGGAAGCGCCATACATTCCCAAGACCGATAGCGCAGCCCGCTGAAATCAGGATGAACCCCATCCTGGATGAAAACTTCTCTCTCTTTTCCATTTCTTATTCCTCTTCTTCCTTTGTCTCAGCCTCTGCCTTAAACTGGTCCGGCTCTGCGGTCAGCTGTTCCACACAGTCTGTTGGAACCATGATCTGAAGCTGTTTTTTTAAATTTTCAATGGTGACAAAATCATGATTGCCTCCAAACTCCCCGTCCAGCGTCCAGGGTATCTCTTCGAGAGATTCAAACGTCACCTTTCCG
This sequence comes from uncultured Mordavella sp., assembly GCA_902406105.1. Classification (GTDB taxonomy): domain Bacteria; phylum Bacillota; class Clostridia; order Lachnospirales; family Lachnospiraceae; genus Massilistercora. The sequence goes on along the minus strand of CABPCP010000025.1, from coordinate 26,353 downwards.
CTGCGGAAAGAATACATATGCTTTGTATCCACTTGCTCAATCAAAAGGGCGGCTACGATCTCCTGGAGCGCAATCGGATTCTTCGGCGTCTTGATCAGCGTCACTTCAAAAAGGCCGTCGTCAAACACCACTTTCTTGCCGATCATATTGCGGAACCCTCCCACAGAGCGGGAGTTGGTCACCATTCCAAATATAAACTCATCCTCTATGGCCTCTCCGTCATGAGTCACCTTGATCCGATAGGAAGGTACATTAAACAGCCGCTTCGTCCCTTCCAGCACATAAGCCAGATGCCCAAGCACATTTTTCACCGCCTGCTTTGTCTCGTAGGAAACATCTGTAAAAAGCCCAAAAGCCGCAATATATACGAAAAAGTCATCGTTGAATTTTCCCACATCGCAGGGAAAAGCTGTACCATTTACCGCGTTATCCGCCGCCCGAAGAAGTCCCTTGGGAATGTGGAGGCTGTTGGCGAAATCATTGGTCGTTCCGGTTGGAATATATCCGATCGGGACTTTCTCCCCTCTGTGCATCATTCCAGTCACTATCTCATCAATTGTTCCGTCTCCTCCGCTGCACACCACAAGATCATAGGCGCCGGACTTATATTTTTTCACCTTCCGGTACGCGTCCCGATAGGACTGTGTAGGATAGGTCACCACCTCATAACCCGCCTTTACGAAAAGATCGATAATATCAGAAAGTTTGGGTTTGATCAATTCCTTCCCCGCATGAGGATTGTAGATAAACAACATTCTCTTCACAGCAATCTCCTCCCCGATGTTGAAAAAAAGGGCATGACAACTCATGCCCTCCATTTGTCTTACATCTATGTAATACTATTTGCAGTTTTCAAGAAAAGCTCCTACGCCATTCACCGCGTTTTCCTCGTCCTCGCCATCTGCAACTATCGTCAGACTGGTGCCTTCTAACAAATCCAGGCTCATCATTCCCATAATGCTTTTCGCGTTGATTTTCTTGTCTTCCATCTCAATATACACATGGCTTGCATACTGGCTTGCTTCCTGGACGAGATGGGCAATGGGACGTGATTCCATATCCATATTCGTTCGAATAGTAACAGGTTTCTTGATCATAATGTGTTCCTCCTTACTGCTCCCTTAACTGATCCGCTATTTCACTCAGTCTGCGCAGCCGGTGATTGACTCCAGACTTGCCAACCGGCGACTTCAAAAGCCGTCCCAGTTCAGCCAGCGCAGCTTCCGGATTTTCAAGACGTGTAAGGGCAACGTCTTTCAATCCCTCTGGCAAACGTTCAAGACCGATCGTATCTCTGATATACATGATATCCTCCATCTGCCGCACCGCGGCAGAAACCGTCTTATTGATATTTGCCGTCTCGCAATTCACTTTGCGATTGACAGAATTCCTCATCTCCTTCAGGATTCGGACATTCTCCAATTCCAGCAATGCCACATGAGCTTCCATGACATTTAAGATGTCCACGATCTGCTCTCCTTCTTTCAGATAAACAACAGACGTCTTTTTACGCTGCACAATCTTGGCATCCATATCAAAGCTGTTAATCATATCTCTCAAGTAACATGCATTTTCTCTCGAATTGCACACAATCTCAAAATGATAGGACTTTCTGGGATCACTCATGGAACCCGCTGCCAGGAAAGCACCACGTATATATGCCCTCTTGCAGCACACTGCCTGTACGATCGTATTCTTCACCGCCAGAAGCTCCCTGCCTTTCCCGTAGAGAAAATATACGCAGCTGCCTCTGGATGGATTCTTGCGAATTACGATACCAGTCTTTATATTAAATGTTTTTTCCATCAATGTAAAGCATTTTCTTGCAACCGAAAAATTTTCTGTATGAAATTTTAAAGCGCAGATTCCGGAAGAATCTTCCGAAAATTCTCCGCACATATGCAAAATCGCTGATAATTCCGCCAGCTGACAGTGCCTCGCCCGGCCGTATCTTTCAGCCAGTTCTTCCTTTATCTTCCCAGAAAATGACATGTCTGGTCCCTACCTTGCTTTTGTGATCGCGTCTTTCCCAATATCCCGGTGCTCGATCCGGATTCCATACGCTTCCGCCTGCTCCAGAGCGGTAAACAGTTCGTTCGCCAATGTTACCGAACGGTGTTTTCCCCCCGTACACCCGATCCCGATCACGAGCTGTGTTTTCCCTTCTATAATATAGTTGGGAATCAAAAATTCCACCATATCTATCAGCTTTTTCAGAAAAACTCCGGCCTTTTCGTTTTCCATAACATAGTCCCTGACTTCTTTATCGTTTCCGTTCTTGGGGCGGAGTTCTTCAATATAGTAGGGATTGGGCAGAAACCGAACATCAAACACCAGATCCGCGTCCGCTGGGATTCCATATTTAAAGCCAAAGGACAGCACCGTGATATACAGATTCTTATATTCTTTGTTCAAGACGAATATTTTATTCAATTCCTTTTTCAGCTCTCTGGTAAGCATATGGCTGGTGTCTACCAGATAATCTGCTTTTTTCTTAAGGAACCCCAGCCGCTCCCGCTCCTTTCGGATTCCCTCGTCCACACGCCCGCTGCTGCCGGATAATGGGTGAAAACGCCGAGTTTCTTTGTAGCGCTTTACCAGTACGTCATCGCTGGATTCCAAATATAGGATCTCATATTTGATCTCCATGGCGTCCATCTCGTCCAGTACCCGCTCCAATTCGCCAAAACTCTGTCCGCTCCTGATATCCACTCCAAGCGCGGCCTTATTTACTTCTGCCCCGCTGACGGTGAGCAGTTCCGCCAGCTTTGGAATCAGCGGGACCGGGAGATTGTCCACGCAAAAATATCCCATGTCTTCCAACATCTTTAAAGCCGTTGTCTTTCCTGCTCCCGACATTCCTGTTACAATCACAAATCTCATCCCGATCCCCCTCTTTTATCCCATTATCCTATCTCAGAATTTTCCCAGACGCTTTACCTCCGTCTCCAGCTCCACGCCGGAATCCTCTTTTACTTTCTCCTGGATCTGGCGGATCAATTCATTGATCTCTCCGGCTGTCGCATGATCTTTATTGATCACAAATCCACAGTGCTTTTCTGACACTTGAGCTCCTCCTACCTGGAACCCCCTAAGCCCCGCGTCCTGGATCAGCTTCCCCGCGAAATATCCTTCCGGTCTCTTGAAGGTACTTCCGGCGCTCGGATATTCCAGAGGCTGTTTCGTCACCCGGCGATTCTTCAAGTCTTCCATTCTATCCCGGATTGCCTGGACGTCTCCTTTCTCCAGTTTGATCGCGGCCTCCAGGACGATATACTGCTCCCGCGCGATCACACTGGTCCGATATCCCATTTCCAGCTGCTCTTTTTGAAGCGTTATGATCTCACCCTGACGGGTCAGGACCTGTACTTCTTTCAAAACATCCTTCATCTCTCCGCCGTAAGCCCCAGCGTTCATCACGCAGGCCCCTCCCAGTGTTCCAGGGATTCCAGCCGCGAATTCAAATCCGGTAAGTCCCGCTTCCAGCGCCCGCGCCGCCACTGCCGACAGCAGCGCCCCCGCCTGGGCTGTGATCACTTCTCCCTGGACTTCGATCCGGTTCATCTCCCGGAAAATCTGAATGACCACTCCTTCATAGCCCTGGTCGGACACCAGAAGGTTGCTGCCATTTCCAATAATATAGTAAGCGACTTCTTCTTCCTGACAGCAGCGGACTATTTGCCGCAGCTGCTGCGCCGTCTCCGGCACAACAAAAAAACGGGCCGGACCTCCCGCCCGGAATGTGGTGTGAAGCCGCATAGGTTCCTCTTTCATGATTCTATTCTCCGGCAGGATCTTTGCCAGCCGGCTGTAGAATTTCTGATCCATAAATTCATATTCTCCTTATTCAACTTCCATCTTTACATCATACACGAAACCTTCTCTGAATTCAACGCACACTTGCAAAATAAACGAAAATGCGGTATATTCATGATACTAAGGTCAAAAAAGGAGTTGAACGATTTTTGGACCCAAATGATGTCATACAAATTTTAATCCTTGTTATCTTACTGGCTTTTTCTGCCTTTTTCTCCTCCGCGGAGACTGCCCTTACCACATCTAACAAACTTCGTATGCGCGGTCTGGCTGAAGAGGGCAGCAAACGCGCTCAGGCAGTTCTGGAAGTTACAGACAACTCCGGAAAAATGCTCAGCGCCATTTTGATCGGCAACAATATCGTCAATCTGTCTGCCGCTTCTCTTACAACTACTATCGCATATAAATTCGGCGGCTCCATGGTTGCCCTCGCAAGCGGCATCATAACAGTCCTGATCCTTCTTTTCGGAGAGATCACGCCCAAAACCACCGCAACCATCCATGCGGACAAAATGGCTCTTTACTATGCGCCGGTGATCCGTATCTTCATGAAGCTTATGACTCCGGTCATCTTTGTGATCAACGGCTTATCCATGGGAATCCTATCTCTTCTTCACATTAACTCAAAGGTCAAAAACAAAACCGTCACAGAAGAAGACCTGCGCACCATCGTTGATGTCAGTCATGAGGACGGAGTCATTGAGTCTGACGAAAAAGAAATGATCTATAACGTGGTGGATCTTGGAGACGCCATTGCCAAGGATGTTATGGTTCCGCGCGTCCATGTAACATTTGCCGATGTAAACAGCACCTACGAGGAGCTGCTGGCAATCTACCGGGAGGACAGGTATACCCGGCTTCCCGTGTTCGAGGATACCACCGACAACATCATTGGCACCATCAATATGAAAGACCTGCTCCTTTTCGATAACACCGGAGATTTCCACGTCCGCAATATCCTGAGAGAAGCTTACTTTACTTATGAATACAAAAGCATCTCCGAGCTGCTGGTAGAGATGCGCCAGGCTTCTTTCAACATCGCCATTGTCTTAGATGAATACGGCGATCCTTCCGGTCTGATCACGCTGGAGGATATTTTGGAGGAAATCGTAGGAGAAATCCATGATGAATATGATGAAGATGAAGAATCCGATTATCTTCAGAAACTGAGCGAACGGGAGTATCTGGTAGAAGGCGCCATCAATCTGGAGGACTTGGACGATATCCTTGGACTTAATCTGGAATCGGAAGAATATGATTCTCTTGGCGGGTTCATCATCGAACAGCTGGACCGCTTCCCGGCAACGGGGGATTCCGTATCTACAGAAACAGGAATCCGTCTGGTCGTTGAATCTTTAGACAAAAACCGGATCGAGCGGGTGCACATTTATCTTCCGGAACCCCAAACAGAAGAGCCGCTTCAAGAAGCATAGATAAAAACGGTTCAGAGTTTATCAGCTCTGGACCGTTTTATATTTTGCCGCTTTGCCAAACAGCACAAATCCAATCACAAACAGGACCGCGATAACCGCCACTCCCGCGTTGGCGGCATCTGTAATCTGAGCCACGATCCCCACCAGAGTCGTTCCCATGAAGGAGGCCCCTTTCCCGCAGATATCATAGATCCCAAAATATTCTCCAGACTTCTCCGAAGGAATAATCTTGGCGAAATAAGACCTGGACAGGGCCTGGATCGCGCCCTGGAACATCCCCACCATTACCGCCAGAAACCAGAATTCCCATTGTTTATCCAACTGGATCGCAAAAAGAGCGATTCCCGTATAAGCCAGGATACAGATTTTGATCAGACGAGTCGTCTCCTGGCGCTTCGACAATTTTGAGAAGATCAGCGCGCAGGGGAACGCCACAATCTGCGTCACCAGAAGCGCCAGCAAGAGTCCAGTGGAATCCAGCCCAAGGGCGCTTCCATAGGCAGTCGCCATCTCTATGATCGTATAGACTCCGTCAATAAAGAAGAAAAACGCCAGCAGATACAAGAAAATATGCTTTTCCTTCTTCACATCCCGAAGAGTCCCCGCCAGCCGGCGGAAGCTGTCTCTCACCGGACTCGCCGGCTTCTGGGCATAATTTTTCTGCTGATAATTGCGAAACAGCGGAATTGTCACCAACACCCACCAGGCCGCGTTCAGGAAGAACGCGATCGCCATAGCCATCTGCATGGTAATACCAAGACTCTCATACATCAAGACAAAAACCAGCGAGATAATAAACGGAATACAGCTTCCAATATATCCCCAGGCATAACCGTGTGACGACACCGTGTCCATCCGCTCCGGCTCTGTTACATCCACCAGCATAGAGTCATAGAAGATCAGACTGGAGCTGTAGCCCACTCTGGCGATCACAAACACTGCCAGAAACAAAATCCAGGAAGCAGGCAGAGAGAGGGCGGCGCATCCAATCACTCCCACCATCATGCTGGCAGCGAACAGCGGTTTTTTATAATTCTGGGTGTCCGCGATCGTTCCAAGAATCGGGCCGATCAGCGCCACGATTACCGTCGCCAAAGATGCGGCATATCCCCAGTACGCCAGATAATCCACTTCTGAAATCCCCGCGTTTCCCGCCAGATAATTAAAATAGATTGGAATGATCGTAGAGATCAGCAGGGTAAACGCTGAATTCCCCACATCATATAGGATCCAATATTTTTCTAATCTTGTCAGTTTTATCTTCTCCATTCGTTCCCTCTCGCTCTCTATTTATTCACAGTTTCTGTCAGATCTATTCAAATGTACGGTCGAACCGTTCACTGAGTTTTGCTTCCTCTCTCAGACTTTCATCCAAATTCCTGATCATAGAAACAGCCACCTCTTCAGCGCCTAAAAACCTTTTCCACAGCCCCAGATTCGTCCCTTCACATTTCATATTATCTGTTCGCTGAGTCAAAAGTCCTTTATAATAAGGATATTTCCCGCCGCCGGCCTTCATCAGTGTATTCAAAATCTGGAATTTGGCCTCCCCCGGTGTGGTAAGCAGCCTTTTGATCCGCTTCATCCATCGAAGACAGCAGCGCGCCGTCTCCGGTGAAATTCCTTCATAGAACGAACTGGCCGCCTGGGCGGTGGCTTGGTCCGTTGGAATCAGCCTGGCCGTCTCATAGGCGAACGGATCTTTTCCATCCAGCCTAAGAAGTTTCTTCTCAAACTCTTCTTCAATCTCCAAGTGCTGCACATGGATCTTCTCGATCATTTCATTGACATAAGGATGGCACTCGCTGTCCAGGATAAAGTGGCAGAGGAATCCCAGCAGATATGCGTATTCCCTGCTGTCTCTCCCTTTTTCCCGCACCACCTTAAGGCCATGCTCGAAAAAGCTTCTGGCCGGAATCTCATGCAAGTGGTTCCCGTATTTTATGATCGCATTTTTCCCAAAAGGCCGATAAAAAAAGAAAATATCCGGCCCTTGAAGTCCAATGGCAAACTGGGGATGATATTTTGTCACGATTTCCTTTAAATCCCCTTCCAGTTTCCTGGATACTTTTGCTCCGAATCTATAGTGCGCATATACCGCTGGCATCTCCGCTCCTCCTTTTCACTGTGTATGTCTAACTCTGTCAGTATACGTCCCAAACGTAAATTCCCAGTCCTTCTCCCGTTAAAATCATGTAAAATTAACCACCAAGACCTCCTTGGTCCTGCTCTTCCTGTTTTTCCCATGGTAACTGGAATTTCCATAGCCATAATCCAACGGGATCACCCGGAACTGGCGGTGTTCTTTGATCCAAGCTTCCAGGATCTCATTTTTCCTGCCTTTGCTTTCCAGTACATTGGACAGCGCAAACCGGATTCCTCTTTGGTCCGCCTCTTCCAGATAGGCCAGAAGATCCCGTTCATCCTGCCGCGTCCATCCCCCTTGCTCGTTATAGGTGGCGCAGGTGATCAGGTAGGGCGGGTCCACATAGAAAAAACTGTCCTTCGTAAACCCGTCCAGGGAAATCTTGCGGAAGTCCTGGTTCACAAAGGTATAATCTCCGGAATGGATCCGGTGAATAAATGCCGCCAGTTTCTTTTGCAATTTCTGGTTATAATCTCTCTTTCCTACGGGAAGATTGTATTCTCCTTTCCGGTTAAACCGAAGCTGATTGTTGAAGGAAAAGACGATCAATACATACAGCATAAGATAGTATTCTTCATCTTTTTCTTCCCTGGCGTTGAAATCCTCCCGAAGTTTTAGAAATCTTTCTTTATTATAAGGCGCCAGGCCGCCGGAGCTATTGCAGTTATAGTATTCATAGTCATGGCTGCTGGACATGGAAAGTCCGTATTCTCCAATGATCCTCAGGATCCTTTCATGGATCTCTTCCTGCGGGAGCTTCTGGAAGGTTTTGAGCAGTCCGATCAGACATTCGCTGGAATCATTAAACAGCACTTTACCGCAGGACACATTGATCCCTACATTGCAGCCTCCGCAGAAGAGGTCCACCATTTGATCCATCTCTTTTGGAAAATAGGGCAGGATCTGGGGCAGAAGCCGGTACTTGCCTCCCGTATAGTTCAAAGGCGAAGGGATCACTTCTTTCCCATCCTCAAAACACTGGCACAAAAACAGCCGTTCCTGGTTCTCCTGGATATCCGATTTCCCCGTGGAAAAAGCTTTATGATCCTCTGAGAATACCTTTACCCTTCCTTTTTTTTCTAAGATCCGCAGAATGTCCGCATCGCTGATCTTGGCGTTAGACCGGTCATTTCCTTTTTCCGCCATATTGTTGTAAGAAAGCAGAATATATTTGGCATGGATGGCTTCTATCAACTCTTCAAACGCGCAGGCCGCCTTCTTGGTACAATAGTCGCTTTTCAACCCGGAACGGTCCATCTTCCTTGCCGCCCCAAATACTTCCGGCTTCTCCCAGCAGGCTACATTTTCTAAAAGGTGGTAAGCGTCACAGTACTGCCTGGAATTATAAGGCGGATCAATATACACCAGATCCACGTCTAATTTCCCCACAAGCTCATTGGCATCCATTTGAAAACAGACGTTATGCTCATTTAATTCTTCTTCCGGCTCCGGAACCCCTAATTCCAAATGCCGCTCAAAAGCGGCCCCTTTCCGGTACGCATCATAATGGCCGCAGGTATTGGCGATCTTATCGATTCCGTACAAGAGAGAGGTGATCAAAAGCGCCCGCTCTCTTCCGTTGATTTCTCCGGCCCGGTATTTTTCCTCAATATCTTCCCGGATAAATCCTATCTTCCGGCAGTCCTCCAAATCAAAATAAGTATTCGCGAAGTTCACGCTCATATAATTGTCTTCCGACACCTGTATCCGGTTATATTCTCCTATAATGCGGATGATCTTGTCCTTGGAATAACTTTCGCCGCCAAACCAGGCCACATGGCAGATATAGTTGCTGTACATGTTGTCGTTGGTGATCAGCTTCTGGTCTGTAAAAGCAGAAGCTACCGCGCCGGTTCCCGCAAAGATATCCGCTACCGTATGGATATCTTTGCACTCCTGTTCCACCACGCCTTTGATAAAAGGCAGAAGCTTATATTTATTGCCCAGATACCTCCGGTTATTGATCCGGATGACTTTATATCCCGGTTCCGCCTGCTCTGGTTTTGCTTCCTCCGGCAGCCGGTTTTTCTCAATATAATCTGCCATCTGCTCATAGACTTCATCCGTCCAGAGGATCTTCCCGTCTTCTCTGGTCTCTATGTGAATTCCCATATGGTCTTTCAGGTAATAAAGATAGGATCTGGATATATTCAGTTTTTTTGCCATTTCTGTTCCCGTGTAAATCCCCATGACCCGCTCCGGTATTATGCAACGTTTTTCACAATCCATTGGACACTTTTACACTTAATTATAGCATGATACTTCGCATTTACAACTATACTTTGCGTTTCTCTCCACAAAATCTTCTTTCAAATGGATGCTAAGAGGCAGTCTGAAAAGTTTCTCTTTCCAGACTGCCTTCCGGTTGCGTGATCCGTCTTTATTTCCTCATCTGCCCTATCGCTTATCCCGCAGGGTCACATCATGGGCGCCGCCTTCTACAATACTGGTAGCCGATACCAGCGTGATCTTCGCCTTCTGCTGCAGCTCCGGGATCGTCAGCGCCCCGCAGTTGCACATGGTAGATTTGACTTTGCTCAGCGTCAGGTTCACATTGTTCTTCAGACTTCCCGCATATGGAACAAAAGAATCTACTCCCTCTTCAAAAGAAAGCTTCTTATCTCCGCCCATATCGTATCTCTGCCAGTTTCTGGCTCTGGCGCTTCCCTCGCCCCAGTATTCTTTCATATAGCTTCCATTGATATTGACTCTCTTTGTAGGACTCTCGTCAAACCGGGCAAAATACCGGCCCAGCATGATAAAGTCCGCCCCCATTGCCAAGGCAAGTGTAATATGGTAGTCATGCACGATCCCGCCGTCGGAGCAGATCGGCACATAGATACCAGTCTCTTCGTAATATTCATCCCTGGCTTTTGCCACCTCGATCAATGCTGTAGCCTGTCCTCGGCCAATTCCCTTCTGCTCCCTGGTAATACAGATGGCTCCGCCGCCAATGCCGATCTTTACAAAATCTGCCCCAGCATCCGCCAAAAACCGGAATCCTTCCGCATCTACAACGTTTCCAGCTCCTACTTTGACAGTATCACCATACTGTTCCCGGATATAGTCAATCGTCATCTTCTGCCATTCTGAGAATCCTTCTGAACTGTCGATGCAAAGCACATCCGCCCCAGCATCTACCAAGGCCGGAACCCGCTCTTTGTAATCTCTGGTATTGATTCCAGCGCCTACCATGTAACGCTTGGAGCTGTCGATCAACTCATTCTCATTTTTCTTATGGGTATCATAGTCTTTGCGGAAGACCAGATAAACCAATTCTTGGTTCTTATTCACCAGGGGAAGACAGTTGATCTTATGTTCCCAGATGATATCATTTGCCTCTTTCAGCGTTGTGTCCTCATCCGCGTAAACAATCTTCGAGAACTCTGTCATGAACTCGCTTACTTTTGTCTCCGGCGCCATCCGGCTCACCCGGTAATCTTTATTGGTCACAATCCCAAGGAACTTTCCTCCCGGCTCTCCGTTCTCTGTGACCGCGACTGTAGAATGGCCCGTCTTCTCTGTGATCGCAAGCACATCCGCCAGGGTCATATCCGGCGATACATTGGAATCGCTTACTACAAAACCCGCCCGGTACCGCTTCACCTTCCGGATCATTTCCGCCTGATCCTCAATGGGCTGAGATCCATAGATAAAGGAAAGACCTCCTTCCTGGGCAAGCGCTACCGCCATGCGGTCGTCAGATACGGACTGCATGATCGCCGATACCATCGGAATGTTGATCGATATTGGGGATTCTTCTCCCTTTCGGAAGCGCACAAGAGGCGTTTTCAAAGAGACTTTAGACGGGATACACTCCGCAGATGAATAGCCGGGGATTAAAAGATACTCACTAAATGTTCTGGACGGTTCGTCATAATAGAATGCCATAGTTTTCCTCCTGCTTTCTAAAGCACGACTCATTGTATTGTTGTCTAATGATAACATGTCCAAAGCCGCGTTGTAAAGCCTTCCGCCTGGAGAATTCACCTATTTTCCAGGCTTATGCGCAATCTTTACTCCCTCTACTTCAAAGCAGGAAATCCATGGATATTCCATGTAGTTGATCACAATCTTGTCCGGAATCTCCACTCCTTCTGCAGGATAGTAGACACGCCCCAACTCACTTTGTTCTATCTGGTAGCCTTTAGCCAACATCACCTTTTCATCCTCATCGGTAAAACTTACCGTCACCTCCAGATACGGAGGCGCGCATCAACTGGTGATCTCTTCTACATTCAAAACTACATTGTTAAATCCCTGGCGGTTCATGTAGGCTTTCGCCGCCTCGTTCATCTCTACCATTGCATCACTCCCTTAAAAGATTAACGCCATATTATCATATTTATCTTTTTATTACAACAAAACACCCACTTACAGGCAGGAATCGTGTTGTTTACTTTTGTTATGCATTATTGTAATATCTAATCAAGAAGACACAACCGATAGAACAGCAGGCAAGAATAGGAGGAAGATACTTTTATGTCAGCAGCAATTGCACTATATATATTGATGAAGCCGGTGATTTAGGTGTTGGAAAAGGCACTCAATGGTTTGTCTTAACTGCCGTCATTATAAATAAAAGCTCTGAAAAACAAATCCGCGAAACTATGACTTCAATAAAACACGAACTGAATCTCGATACAATACATTTTAGAGCACTGCGAAGTTTTGAACAACGGGCATACGTTGCAAAAGAGCTTTCCAACTCCCCATTTGAATACATCAATGTTATAATAGACACGCATAAACTTGATTTAAACAAATTACTTGGAAATCGTTCTGACTTCTCTGAAAAACCAAGTATAATCTTATATAATCATTCTTGCAGATATCTTATTGAGCGAGTGTCTTGGATTTTACGAGATACTAACCGTATTGGGGATGTAGTTTTATCTAGTAGAGGTACATCCCGTGACGGCGAACTCATCGACTACTTGAACAACAAACTAATCCATTATGGCAATAACGAAGTCTCTAATTATTTTAGAAATATATATAGTAAAACTGGGGCCTCATGGGATATGTTACAATTAGCAGACATCTGTGCAACCTCTATGTTTTATTACCACGAAACTAACAGATATGGTTTCGTAATGCCTTGTTATACTTATAAATTGCGAAACTCTCTCTATAAAAGGAATGGGAAAATTTTAAAATACGGCATGAAGTATTACACAGATTTTATGGAGCCAGAAAATGACTATTTTAGCAGTCGTATGATTTGTAAATAAAAGAAAAAACCCCCAGCGCGACTGCCACAGGTCAAAGCCTGCTGGTGATTACACCCTCGCGTGATCTGGCGGCGTTTTTTCTATAACTTATTATAATTATAGATATTCATTATTGTCAATGGAGCTCCACTTTTAATCCACAAACACCCTCGTCATTTTGATCACCAAAGAAATGACGGGGGTGTGTATTTATCAACAATTATTTTTCTTTACTTTTCCTATAATCCTGTCCCATAGCGTCTGCGGCCATAATAGAATTATAAACAAATTCCAATGTTACTTTAAACGGTTCTGCATAGATCAATTTATTATGGTTTACAACCGTATCCGCAATGACCATAACGTTTTCAGGCGTCGCTTCTACTCCTAACTGCTCTAACGTAATCGGCAGTCCTACTTCATCGCAGAATTCCATCACTTGCTCAAACAGTTCGCGCGGCGTATTTTCCATAACCATCTGACAGATTACGCCAAATGCGACTTTTTCCCCATGAAGATACGAATGGGTCCCTGGAAGCTGGGTAAGTCCCGCATGGATGCCATGCGCGGCCGCGCAGCTTGTATTTTCAAATCCAACTCCGCTCAGCAAAATATTCGCTTCTATAACATCTTCAACCGCTTCCGTGCATACTCCTTGTCTTAAAGCCTTCAGCGCTTCTACCCCTTCTTCCATCAATATCTCAAAAGATAGTTCCGCAAGCGCAATACTAGTTCTCGTACACCGGTATCCTTTTCCCACATAGTTCGGGCTAAAGGATGTATGATTCGCATGACCTTCAAACACCGTGGACAATGCATCTCCCATTCCGGCAACAAACAAGCGGACTGGTGCCTTCGCCACAATATCAGTATCTACAAGCACCATCTCTGGATTCTTTTTATGCCTGATATTGTGGATATATTCGCCCATGTCTGTATACATAACAGACATCGCGCTGCATGGAGCATCACAGGAGGCCGCCGTAGGAATAACAATCACAGGTATTCCGCTTTTATCTGCCGCGGCCTTGGAAGTATCCAGTGTTTTTCCGCCTCCTACTCCTACCAGCACATCCGCCCCATATGCCTTGAATTCTTCAATCACTCGATCTACTTCATTATAAGAACATTCGCCGCCAAATTTTATCGCTTTATATTTTGACTCCGTATTTTCATATGCTTTATCCAGCCGTTTCTTTAGGCCATCAAACAAAAAGCCGTCCACCACAAAAAAAGCCTTTTCCCCATATTGGCTTGTATAATGTTCTACAAGATCAAACTCTCCTACGCCCTGAAAATATTTGGTCGGGCATGCAAACGCTCTTGTTCTTGTCTCTACCATTGTTGTATTTTTCCTCCTTCCATTTGCGCTAAAAAAAATCAATCTTCCCGAAAAGCATTGCATGAAATAATTTCTCTGCTTCCCGTTTTGTTACTTTTCGCGGATTCTTTGGCCTTGGATATTCCCGCAGCAGCCTCTCTGCAAATTCAGGGCCATCACTCAATTTGTAGCCAAGTTCTGCCAAATTTGCAGGCATACCAACTTTTGTGAATAACGCCTGAATTTCGCGTATCAATTCTTCTCCTTCATTTTCTGAGCGCCCGTTTATTCGGGCGCCCAGCCTATCAAGGAAAGGAAGTATATGGGGATAATTCATCGCCATGGTATATGGCAGCGCCAATCCGCAGCCGGTGCCATGAGACTGTTCTTTTTCAAGGGTTAATATGTAAGAAATACTGTGGGCAAATAACCCGCCTCCCATAACATAGGACAGCATTCCCAAGACAGAAGCATACGACAGCCAGTATCTGGCTTCTATATCCTCCGGCCTTTCCACTGCTCTTTTCAGAAATTTCATAATCACAGCAGTGCTCTCGACCGCTAAACATTCTGTATAAGGTGTCACGCACGCCATATACCCTTCAATTCCATGTGTCATTGCATCAAATGCCGTAGCCGCCGTAGTTCTAGAATCCATACTCGCGGTAAGCAGCGGGTCTACAATTGCTACTGCCGGAAGAAATTCCGACGAGGTAAAAAATTTTTTCACCCCGCCTACAGTCAGTACAACATAGGGACTGACCTCACTTCCCGTTCCTGATGTCGTCGGCAGTAAAATAACTGGTATTTTCGGTTGCGAAAAATTATTGGCTAAAATCCTTTTTGTCAGTTTTCCATCTCCGCCATGGGCTGCCAATTTCGCAATGTCCAATGTACTTCCACCGCCCACACCGATCACTGCTCCATACGGCTGCTCATCCATGATGTCCGCTACTTTTTTCGCCGTATCCAAGTCTGGTTCTGCACAGATATCTGAAAAAATATCATAATCAATCCCTGATTCTTCAAATGATTTTAGAATAACTTCACCTGACGCAGAAAGTACTTTTTTCCCGATAACGAGAAGCACTTTTTGGCTAGTCAATTTCGCAGTTTCTTCTCCTATCCGCAAAGCAGCACCATTATAAAAAATAATGTTTCCTTCCGTTTTTCTTCCCGGCATTTTCCATATCGTCGGATGGCTTCCTATAACTTTTGATTTTTCCAATAACTTCCAATAATTCATACTTTAATCCTCAACACCTAGATATGCTCTTTGAACCATTTCATTTTCCAAAAGCTTTTTCGACTCATCATAAACGATGATTTCTCCCGTTTCCAGTACATATCCCCTATTAGATACCTCCAGCGCCAGGTATGCGTTCTGCTCTACTAGAAGAATTGGCGTTCCGTCTTTTTTGTTAATTTCTTTAACAACCTCAAAAATAGACTCTACTACCTGCGGCGCCAAACCAAGCGACGGCTCATCCAACAATAAAATCTTTGGATTCTGCATCATTGCCCGCCCAACAGCCAGCATCTGCTGCTCGCCTCCAGACAGACTTCCTCCTTTTTGCTTCCGCCGTTCCGCCAACACCGGGAAAAGTTCAAACACTTTATCCAGATCACTCTTTACATTTTCCTTATCCGGCCGATTAAAGGCTCCCATTTCCAGGTTTTCCAAAACAGTCATACGAGTAAAGATACCTCTTCCTTCCGGGACCATTGCCATACCAAGCTTTGAAACTTTATGCGCTTTTACTCCCGCGATTTCCTGGTCAAACAGCTTGATTGATCCCTGTGCTGGTTTGACGATCCCTGTAAGCGCCTTTAGCGTGGATGATTTCCCAGCTCCATTGTTGCCTATTAAGGAAACAATTTCTCCTTTCCCAACTTCGAAGGAGATATCACGGACCGCTTGAATTGCCCCATAGGACACACTTAAATGTTCAACTTTAAGCATCTGCATTTCCTCCTTCTTTTTTTGCCCCCAAATATGCTTCAATGACAACTGGATTGTTGCTGATCTCCTCTGGGTCTCCTTCTGCGATCTTCGTCCCGTGATCCAATACCACAATATAATTCGACACATTCATAACAACTCTCATATTGTGTTCGATAAAAATAACCGTCTTTTTCAAGTCTGTATTGATCCACCGTATCAAAGACAACAAATCCGCGGATTCATTAATGTTCATTCCTGCTGCCGGCTCATCCAAAAGCAGCAATTTCGGATCGCTCACAAGCGCTCTCGCAATCTCCAGTCTTCTCTGTTGGCCATACGGAAGCGCTCCGCCATACTCTGCGTATTTCTTTTCCAAGCCAACAATCCTTAGTGCTTCCATGCTCTTCTCGACTATTTCTTCTTCAATTTTTCTGGATCGTCCCGGAATAAAGGATTCAATATCTTTTGCCTTGATCCGGCTGTGCATTCCCGTCATAACATTTTCCAATACGGTCATTGTATTAAACAGACGAATATTCTGGAACGTACGCGCAATCCCAAGGGAACTGATTTCATATGGTTTCTTGGTGTCAATCTGTTCTCCGTCAAATATGATCTTTCCGGAAGTCCGTGTGTAAGCTCCTGTGATCAAGTTAAACAATGTTGTTTTTCCCGCTCCATTGGGTCCGATAATACTAAAAATCTTGCCTTCTTTTACACTCATTGACACATCATTTACAGCAACAACACCACCAAATGATTTTGTTATATGATCAATTTCCAGCAGCATTTACATCCACCTCCTTATCTTTTTTATTCTTCTTCCTTATACTTTGAAGCAATGATTCAAGATAAGAAGTCCGCGTATTCAGATGTCCCATGATCCCCATTGGCCTGATCTGCATCATGATCACAACAACCAGTCCGTAAATCAGCATTCGGTATTCCACAAAGGACCTTAATAATTCTGGAAGAATCGTTAGGATAACAGCTCCCAAAACAGGACCAACAACCGTACCTCCGCCTCCGATCAGCACCATCGTCAATATTGTAATAGAGTCATTATATACAAAGGTATCCGGGCTGATGTAGCAGATGTAATGCGCATAAAAGGCTCCGGCGATTCCGGCGATCAAACCGCTGATCGCAAAAGCGCATACTTTATATTTTGAAATACGAATTCCCATAAATACAGCCGCATCTTCATCGTCTCGGATCGCCATCAGCGCACGTCCAAAAAATGTCCTTGGAATATTAAAAACAATTAGAAATATAATAACAGCCACAATCAAAAGCAAATAATAATAGACATTTCGATTCGTAAAATCTAGCCCGAATAATTCTGGTCTGGAAAGTCCAGTAAGTCCTCTTGGTCCTCTTGTGAATTCACCGCCATTTACTAACACAAGCCGGAAGATTTCTCCAAACCCCAAGGTCGCGATCGCCAGATAATCTCCATTTGTTCGAAGCGCTGGCAAACCGATCAGAATTCCAAATAGTCCCGCAGCAATCGCCGCAATGGGGAGCGTGATCCAAAAGTTCCATCCCAGGTAGATGGAAAGCAGCGCAGAAACATAAGCTCCCATTCCATAGAAGGCCGCATGACAAAGTGAAAATAGATTCGTAACTCCAAGCGCCACTTCCAGCCCTAAACTTAATATTACATATAACAGCACCATAATCAGCACATGTTTGACGGAATCATTATTCACAAACAACGGCAGAACAAGCGCTATGAAAAGTATAATCCCAAACTGGAATCGGCGGTTTTTCAAAAAATGTTTTAAATTCATTTCTCTTCCTCCCTTACACACGATTCGAATGGGTATCGCCAGTACCGATCAATCCCGTTGGTTTTACAAGCAATACAATAATCAAGATCGCAAACGAAATTGCAGGACCCATACTGGAAGAAATATAGGTTGTTCCAAAGCTTTCTACAAGCCCTAATATCAAGCTTCCGATCATCGCTCCCGGAATACTTCCAATTCCACCAAGAACCGCTGCTGTAAAGGCTTTCATACCCGCCATATAGCCCATAGTAGAATATACAGCGTCATAATAGATTCCAATTAAAAGCCCCGCCGCTCCGGCAAAAGCGGAGCCGATAAAAAAGGTTACACTAATGATTTTGTTCGTATTGATTCCCATCAGACTTGCCACACTCATGTTTTCTGATGTTGCCCGGATTGCCTTCCCCCATTTACTCTTATTAATGAACCAATTTAGGAAAAGCATTAACACAATCGAGCAGCCCAAAAGGATCAATTGAAGGCTGTTGACTACCAAATCTCCAATATTAAAATATTGCGTCTCAAAAAACGGCGGTACGGAATAAGTCTCCGCGCCAACAAGAACCAACGCTAAATTAGACAATACAATAGAGGCTCCCAAAGCACTTGCTGTAACTACTACTCGCGGAACATTTCTCAAACGACGATAAGCCAAAAATTCAAGTATCACTCCTAACAGACCTGTGCAAACCATCGTTAAAATCAGCGCCAAGGGGAATGGGATTCCGCCCATTCTGGCAAAAATAAGGCCAAAACAGGCGCCCCACATAAAAACATCCCCGTGAGCAAAGTTGATAAATTTCAAACATCCATAAACCATGGAGTATCCCAGTGCAATCAGAGCATATACGCATCCCATCGTAAGTCCGTTTACTATAATTTGCAAAACCATACGCTATTCTCCAATCTTTATAACGAACTCAAATAACTACTTTACTCAACAACTACAAATTTCCCATCTTCCACAACCAGACGTTTTAAGGATTCGAACATCAGGTCATGTGTTTCATTAAAATGAACCGTTCCATATACTGTATCGAAAGTGGTTGTCTCCAGATATTCTGCCATAGCATCCGGATCGGTTCCCACATTTTCGATTGCTTCCGCCAGCATCTTCACTCCTGCGTATCCATGTCCGGAAAACGTGCCTGCTGTCTTATCCTCACCGAACTTTTCCTTGTATGCCTGCTGGAACTGCTGATTTACTTCAGAAGGATCGTCCGGTACCAGAACTCCCTGAACCTTCACTCCTTCCGCAGCGTCTCCTGCCGCTTCCAAAAATGCGACTTCAAACATAGATGATGATGAATACGCCGGGAGATCCATTCCCAAAGATTTCATCTGTTTTACGATCAAGGCTCCTTCTGTATATGTTCCTGCAAGGAATACGGAATCCGCTCCTGAATTCTTTACTTTAGTCAGGATATTTGTAAAATCTTTTGTTTCTCCTAAAATATATGTTTCAGAACATACAACTTCTGCTCCGGATTCTTCCAGAACCTCTGTGATGATTTTCTCCTGACCCATTCCATAATCCGTGCTCTCATACAAAACCGCGACCTTTTCACAACCGTCTTCCACCATCCAATCAGCCGCATAAACCGCCTGCTGTTCATCAGAAGGCTCTGTCCTGAAACCATAGTCTTGATTCTGTTCTGAAATATCAGGTGTAGATCCTGTAACAATAGTTACCAGTTTTCCTTCATTGATGATCGGGAGGGCAGAAAGGCCACAGGAACTGTTATAATAGCCCAGGGAAGCCACAACGGAATCATCTGCGACAAATTTTGTCGCGATCGTTGCCGCCTCCTTAGGATCAGATTTGTCATCCTGTACATCCAAGGCAAGCATTTTCCCATCGATTCCTCCGGCCTCATTGATTTCATCAATTGCCATCTGGGCTCCATAGGAGAGCTGTTCACCAAAGCTTGCGTTTACTCCTGTCATCGGACAGTCAAGACCTATCACCAAGTCTCCTTCGTTTCCCCCTGACTCACCTCCTGCAGACTCTTCGGTCTCACTTCCGCAGGCAGCAAGTCCTACAACCATCATGCACACGACCAAAAAAGATACCATACGCTTTCTCAGATTGTTTTTCATAAAGATTTCCTCCTTTGATTTTTTTCAGCCGGCCCGGATATTTTTACAGCGTTCCCCGCTCTCAGATAAAAATGGCGGTGTATTTTTATCCAAAATATCCAGGCAGTCTGAAGTTAACACTATTATAAAATTTGTGTGACCCACATAAATATGTAATATTTACCACAAATTTTATTTCTCCAGCTTTTCCATAATAGCGTCAATCTTATCCGCAATCTTATCATAATGTCCAAAGCTATCATCAAACAGCGCAGAACCGATCGTAAAGCCCCAGGGGTTCAATTTTTTGACAAACTCTAATCTCTCATCGTTTCCGATACTTCCAGTAATGATCATTGGACTGTCAATATTTTTCAAAAATTCCATTGCCATTTTTTCTGGGTCCCCATCTTGATAGCGATATACAGACAGGCAGATTCCTTCAACACCATCGCAAGAAAGTATTTCTTTTGCGTCATCAATGATCTCTTGACAGGTTCCGTACAGCATACGAGGAATTCCGGCTCTTCTTCCGCAGGTTGGGAAATACTTAATCCCAGTACCTTTTAGTTTATCTGCCACACTTTTATAAAATTCCATTCCGATCATATACTCAAATTCACAGTCAATCGCAAACTGTGCCGCCTTTAGACAATCCTCTTCGCTTTCTACCAAGGGTTCTAAAAAGGTCACTTTCCCTTCCGCTTTCATCCGTTCCACCAGTTTTTTTGCCTCAGAAAGTTCGATTCCAATATCTTTGAAGCCCCAATAGTTTGTTTTTGTTCCTTTATTCTCTTCGAACACTTCTACTGCGTTTGGCACTGTTTTATCATGATTGGTCAGCATTGCGATTAAATTTACACTCATGTTTATTCTCCTTGTATATTCATTACATTTTTTTATAAATAGGTTCCAGCACATCATGAATCTGGCGATATATCTCGAAATATTTTTCGTATTCTTTAGCGATCTCCGGATCTGGCTCTACCTTTTCCTTTAAGTGAAGCCCTTTGCCGACAGCCTCTTCATGACCAGCAAAAACTCCAGCTCCTACCCCCGCCAGAAGTGCGGATCCGTAAGAAGAATCATCGTTTTCAAACTTTAGGATCGGGCGATCAAGCACATTTGCCATGATCGAACGCCAGAGAGGGCTTTTCCCGCCTCCGCCTACAATACGAACCTCTTGAATATCCACTTCATTCTTGATCAATTCAAAATTATCTCTAATGGAATAAGCAACTCCTTCCAATACAGCTCTGTTAAAGTGTCCCCGCCCGTGATGTGCGGTTGCCCCTACAAAGCTGGAACGCAAAGTTGTATCCCAATAGGGTGATCTTTCTCCCATTAAATACGGATGGAAAAACAGCCCTTCCGATCCCGGAGCTACCTTTTCTGCTTCTTCATCCAAAAGCTGATATGTATTTCTTCCGCCTTGGCACTCCTGTTTCCATTCTTCCTTACAGAAAGTATCCCGATACCACCTTAAACTTTCTGCCGCAGAAGACGTGGCCAGACAGGTATACCACAGTCCTTCTACTACATGAGAATAGGTAAGCGCCTGGGGATTTGGATATGGTTCCGGGCGGAAAAGATAAATTGTTCCTGAAGTCGCCAGTTTTGTAACACAGCTATTTTCTTTGATCGCTCCAACACAATACGCCTCTAATGCGGTATCTGTTGATCCATTAATAACAGGAACCCCTTCTTTGATTCCAGTAATAGACGAGGCTTCAGCCGTAATGTAGCCCGCGATATCTGTAGGTTTTACCAGCGGAGGTAAAATAGAAATCGGCACATTGCTGATTCGGCAAAGTTCGTCTGACCAGCACCAGTTTTTATTATCAAAAAGAAGACTCCCCTGGGCCTCAATGTGATCCGTTGTCCATGTCCCTGTAAGCTGGTAACGTACATAGTCTTTCACAAACATTGCTCTTTTTGCTTTCTTCAGCACCTCAGGCTCATGGTTATTGATCCACATTAGTTGCAGCATCGTCCATGTAGGACTTGGCATCTGGTAACCGATTTCAAAAATCTCATCTTTATAATGTTCCATCATATATTCGGTTTCTTCTGTGCTTCTTGTATCCGTCCACATGATCGTTTTTCTTAACACTTGATCATCTTCATCTAATAAAACGATATTATGCGCAGAAGCATCCAGACTTAGAGCCACCACCTGTTGTGGATGGACTTTCCCTTTCTCCAACGCTGTATAAAAGCTTTTCATGAAGGCCGGGAACCAGTCCGCAGGATCTTGTTCCGACCACCCGATGTTAGGGTGATACGTCTTATATTCGGTATAGCCATCTCCCACAAAATTACAGTCTGTATCGATCAAGGTCACTTTACAGCCGCTGGTTCCAATATCAATTCCTAACAAAAGTTCTTTATCTTGCATGAAACCCACCTCTTTTCCTTCTACAGCTGTACTTGTCCGCATGTAATAGAGATGTTGCTTCCAGTAGTCGCCATTCCAAGTTCACTGCAAAGCACCGCCGCCCAGTTTCCAATTTCTTTTGTCTCCAACAGGCGATGCGTGGGAATCATATCCGCAAAGTACTGATAGCCCCCGTCAGTATTTGTTCCAAGTTCTTCTGCTTTTCTGGCAATGGAATTAACCATCATCGGTGTCATCACGTAGCATGGGCACAATGCATTAACCAAGATATTGTCTGCCGCAAGCTCATTTCCCCATATTCTTGTAAGATGAGAAATGGCTGCTTTAGATGCCGAATACGCACTATATGTTTCAGAAGTCAAGAACGCTTGCGATGATGAAATATTAACAATCCTTCCCCATCCGGCTTTTCTCATATAAGGAACCACGTGTTTTGTACAGATTACGGTTCCTATGAGATTAATATCGATCACTGAAGAAAACCGATCGATTTCCAGCTTATCTACCGGATTTTTATAAATAATCCCTGCATTATTGCACAGAATATCAATCTTTCCATATTTTTCAGCAACTGCCATAAACGTCCGGTCAACTTCCTCTTCTTTTGTTACATCCATAATCATGCGATCAATGCCATCCCTAAGATTCTCTGCCTCTTCTTTGTCTTTCTCGAATCTTACATCCGTTGCGACAACAGTCGCACCTGCATCGCATAATGCGTTCGCGATCGCAAGTCCGTTTCCCTGGGCTGCTCCCGTTACTACTGCCACATGGCCATACAAATCAAATAAGTTCCCAAATCTTTCCAAATTTTTCACTTTTTTCCCTCCAGCCATCAAAAATTTTTCCCGTTCCAGCCCCAGTATGGAGTCATGGAATATTTGATATAAATATGGTCTTTTTCCACATCTAGCTCAGCGCTTACAACATCCATAAGAACTTGTGTAAGAGCATCGCAGCTTTCTTTGGAAGGCTGTCCATAAATCCCAACTTCCAAAAATGCGCTGTCTTCCTTTTCTCCACGGAACCATATTTCACATTCTGAACGAAAAATACACATCAGCCATTTTTCCGTTTTCCCCGGTATTTGCTCAATGGCTTTCCCAAATTCCTGTTTCAGAATCTCTTGCTTCTGCTCAGAAAGTGTTTTATTTGTAGACAATTGAATACACGGCAAAATATCACCTCATTTCCTTCTCGTTTTTATTTACTAGTCACTGTGTTTCAAAATACGCTGCAGCTCCCACAATGAACTAATTTCGTAATCTGCCGGCGCCACAAAAGGCACCCAGTTATCCATAACATTCAGCCAGGCCGTCTTCATTCCAGCTCCTCTTGCCCCGCTGATATCATTGATCGGATTGTCCCCTACGTATAGCATTTCTTCCGGTCTAACTCCAATCTTTTGTACCATCTCTAAAAAGGGGGCTTTCTCAGGCTTACATCCCGCTCCTCTATCCAAATCACAAATCAAACACTCTTCAACAAAACCATTTAATTTCATGCACTCTATCTTTTTTCGCTGAAGCGGTACATGCCCATTTGTAATAATGGATGGATGATATCCATTTTCCCTACACCAGAGAAGTGTCGAGTAGGTGTCCGGGTACGGCACGATATACGGAGAAAAAAGGAGGTAAATAAAATCATAAAACTCCTCATACCGTACCGTATTTTTCAGGACCCCACTATTTTTCAGTTCTAAGTACATTCCTTTCCAGCTCGTCTCGTTATAAGTTGCTTTTCTATCACTCATTTGAAGAGCAGCCAATATTTGCTTCCTTGACCATTTCTTACATAAGTCTCTATCAAATCTATTCACAAATTCTGGAAGAAGTTTTTCCCAAGTCGCCTCTCTATTGTATAGAGTATGGTCTAAATCAAACGAAATCGCCTTTATCATTTTTTCTATTAACCCAAATATTCTATGAATTATTTTTTATTTTCTGATTTTTCTTAATCTTACTATAGATTTTTCCATTGATAAAGCTTATAATATTTATAGTTAATATGAATAATTTCGATGGATAAAAGGAGGTATCATATTGGATATACAAAAATTTGAAACCGTCTTGGTGGCGACAGATTCCGGAACAATAACAAAAGCCGCTGAAAATCTAGGGTATTCACAATCCGCAATTTCTCATTCTATTCAATCTCTTGAAGATGAATTTAACGTTCGCATGCTAATGCGTGGACGTTCTGGCGTTGAATTAACACATGAGGGAGAAATGCTGCTTCCCTACATAAGAAATGTTATGAATTCTTACCGGGAATTCGAAAATAAAGTGGCTGAAATCAATAATTTAGAATGTGGTGTGATAAGGATTGGCACTTTCACCAGTATTGCGGTTAACTGGCTTCCTCAGATCATCAATTCTTTTAAGCAGGAACACCCAAACATCCAATTTGAAATCCTGCACGAAAATTATGCTCAAATTGCAGATTCTATTTTACAAGGAACCATAGACTGCGGATTTACAATCACTCCCTCTACTCGCGGGATCCAGAATATCCTTATATTTGAAGACCGGCTGTTCGCCATCTATCCCAACGAACACCCTTTAGGCGCTCTGGATACTATATATCCCTCTGATTTGGCTGAATATCCATTTATTCTGGTAAACGAAGGAAAGGACCCTATCATCAGGCGCTTTTTCGAAGAACGTAATATAAAATTGGATATACAGTATCATGTGGTTGATGACTATGCCACTATCGCTATGGTAGAAAGCAATCTGGGAATCAGCGTATGTCCGGAACTATTTTTCAAACGTCTCCCTTTCCAAGTGCAGCATCGTCCAATTAATACCAGTTTCCGCAGAAAAATAAGCATTTCATATAAGGAAAATTACACGCTTTCTCCTATCGTAAGACAATTCATTACACACGTAAAAAAATGGAGTCTTGACCACCTGATAAGCTCTTAGCATTTCCTTTCGTTTTAAGCTTTGTAAACAATTTATCAATGCAGCAACAGATCTTTTGAATTTGTCGCTGCATTTTCTATTTTTATACCACCTTTTTTTCGTCAGCGTTTTCCTTTTTCTGTTCTGACTCTTTATGAAGGATCCGTTCACCAAAATTTAATAATTTTTCCCTTTCTAAATCAGTCATATCTGGAATTATCTTTTCAAATTTTTCAAGAATTTTCTTTTCACTATCTTTTATCAATTTCTCTCACCTCCAGTCAGTTTATATCTTTGCAATATTATATTATATCTACGATATTTCTGTCAATAGTTTTACATTTGTTAATATTGCATCGCAATATTTTATATGCTACACTCATTTTCAGAAAGAGAGGTGCTGATCTTGAAAGACCGAATAAAAAAGCTTCGCAAAGAACTCAACTTAAACCAGACAGAATTCGGCGAACGCATAGGCGTAAAACAAGGTTCTGTCGCCGGTTATGAATCCGGCGCCCGTACTCCGCTGGACGCTGTCATCTCATCCATATGCAAAGCATTTAATGTCAACGAAATATGGCTCCGTACCGGAGAAGGAGAAATGTTTATAGAAATGGATAAGGAAGCCAAATTAATGAGTTGGGCGGGTTCTGTACTGAAAAGTGTTGATGACTCTTTTAAAAAAAGATTCGTAAAAATGCTTTCTGAATTGAACGAAAAAGACTGGGAGACTCTTGAGAAAATCGCGCTTAAATTACATGAAAAAAAGGACTAGCGCATTTCCCCACATGCGTCAGCCCTTCGAAAATTAATAAATTCAAAAAGGAAAAGCAAAAAACAGCGGAAATTCTTTCTTCACTTGAATTTCCGCTGTTTTCCATGAGCGTGCGGGGATTCGAACCCCGGACAACTTGATTAAAAGTCAAGTGCTCTACCACCTGAGCTACACGCCCTTATAACTGGGCTAGTTGGATTCGAACCAACGAATGCAGGAGTCAAAGTCCTGTGCCTTACCGCTTGGCGATAGCCCACTGCTTTCCCGGCCACAAGGCCAGGTTCCTGGAAAAGGATAAAAAAAGAGGGTGGGTAATGGGACTCGAACCCATGATATCCAGAACCACAATCTGGCGCGCTAACCAACTGCACCATACCCACCATATATATTACTTATCGAACTATTTATGTCCAACTAAGTATCGCTTTATTCAGTTTTCTGTGGTTCTAACGAGCCTGGGGGGATTCGAACCCTCGACCTACGGCTTAGAAGGCCGTTGCTCTATCCAGCTGAGCTACAGACTCA
>CABPCP010000024.1 GCA_902406105.1 uncultured Mordavella sp. | reverse complement strand
CCGGAAGTATGGGAAAAAGTCATGCGGAAGAAATGAACTTCTGGACAAAAGCAGAGTTTGAGCAGTTTATAGTGGCAGTACAGGATAAACCAGCCTCCTATACCGCATTTATGACTCTATATTATACCGGAATGCGTGTAGGAGAGTTATGTGCATTAACACCTGCAGATGTGAATCTGGTAGGCCATACAATCACGATTAATAAGACCTTTCAGCGTATCAACGGCAGGGATGTAATCTGGCCGCCAAAGACGCCAAAAAGCAATCGGGTTGTTACCATTCCACAAACTCTTGCCAACTGTCTGAAAGAGTATATGGATAAGTGCTATGAGATCCAGCCGGATGACAGACTGTTTCCTTACACCAAAAGTTTTCTGAACCATGAAATGCTCCGTGGATGTAAGAAGTCAGGAGTTAAAAAAATCCGGGTACACGATCTCCGCCACTCCCATGCAATTCTTCTGATCGAAATGGGATGCCAGCCTCTTCTGATTGCAGACCGGCTTGGACATGAAAAAATACAGACGACCTTAAATACTTACAGTCATCTGTATCCGAATAAGCAGGCAGAAGTAGCTGCCCAGCTTGAAAATGTGATGAACGGAACGACAGTTCCGAATGGTAGCCAAATGGCAGGTGTAGCCAATTTGTAGCCAACAAAAGAGAAAAATCTCTGGAAAGCCTGCAAAATAAGGCTTCCCAGAGATGTGGTGTCTATTCGAACTCTATCGTCCCCGGCGGCTTACTGGTCAAATCATACATGACCCGATTAACCCCCTTGACCTCATTAATGATCCGGCTCATCACCTTATTCAGCACCTCAAACGGGATTTCCGCTGCCTCAGCGGTCATAAAGTCGATGGTCTTCACCGCCCGCAGTGCCACTGCATAGTCATAAGTCCGCTCATCGCCCATAACGCCTACGCTTCTCATATTTGTCAAAGCGGCGAAATACTGGTTGATATCCTGATCCAGTCCAGCCTTAGCGATCTCTTCCCGGTAAATCGCGTCCGCATCCTGGACGATCTTTACCTTTTCTTCTGTCACCTCGCCGATGATACGGATACCAAGTCCCGGTCCTGGGAATGGCTGACGGAATACCAGCTCTTTCGGGATTCCCAGCTCCAGTCCGGCCTTACGCACCTCGTCTTTAAAAAGATCTCTTAATGGCTCAATGATCTCTTTGAAATCTACAAAGTCAGGAAGTCCGCCCACGTTATGGTGGGATTTGATCACAGCAGACTCACCGCCCAGACCGCTTTCCACCACATCCGGATAGATCGTTCCCTGAGCAAGGAAGTCTACAGCGCCGATCTTCTTTGCCTCTTCCTCGAATACACGGATAAATTCTTCCCCAATGATCTTCCGCTTCTGTTCTGGCTCTGTTACGCCTGCCAGTTTCTTATAATATCTCTCCTGCGCATTTACGCGGATGAAATTCAGGTCGAAATCACCTTCCGGCCCGAAGACGGATTCCACCTCGTCTCCCTCATTTTTACGCAGAAGTCCATGGTCTACAAATACGCATGTCAACTGTTTTCCGATCGCTCTGGAAAGCAGGCCCGCGGCGACAGAAGAATCCACACCGCCGGACAGCGCCAGCAGCACTTTGCCGTCTCCTACTTTCTCACGGATCCGTTTGATAGACTCTTCTACAAAGGAATCCATCTTCCAATCACCGGAACAGCCGCAGACTTTCTTTACGAAATTATCGATCATCTTCGTTCCTTCCGCCGTGTGCAGCACCTCTGGATGGAACTGGATCGCATACAGTCCCGCCTCCGCGTTTTCCGCCGCGGCCACCGGGCAGTCTGCCGTATGGGCTGTAATCTCAAATCCAGGCGCGATCTTGGAAATATAATCAAAATGGCTCATCCAGCAGATCGTCTTTTCAGACACATCGGCAAAGATTTTGGAAGCCGTTTTATCGATCAGCACTTCCGTCTTTCCGTATTCTCTTACCTTCGCCCGCTCTACGGTCCCTCCCAGCACATGCATCATCAACTGGGCGCCGTAGCACAGCCCCAATACAGGGATTCCCAGCTCGAACAGTTCCCTGGAGTATGTGGGCGAATCTTCCAGATAACAGCTATTTGGCCCGCCTGTCAGAATGATTCCCTTGGGGTTCATTCCCTTAATGGTCTCAAGATCCGTCCTGTAAGAATAGATCTCACAGTATACATTGCTTTCCCGGACGCGTCTTGCGACCAGCTGGTTATACTGGCCGCCAAAATCCAGGACAATGACTAACTCTCTCTTCAACTTATGTTCCTCCTTATCTGCCAGATTCTTTCCTGACAGGTTTCTCTTTAACAGGTTTTTGCATTTCTTTCCCGTCTTTGCGACGTCTTAGCTACATTATAAAGTAGCCGTCCTTTATTTACAATCATCATTTCTCATTTCCCGAAAAATACCGTTGAAAATAACTCACGCCGTCTCTCTCAAGAACATCCTTCTCGAATTCCTAGGAAATTGCCTGATGTTTCCATTTTCCGCTGTAATACCGGAAGATAAAGCAGCCTCCCCGCACCAGCCAGTCGATGACCATAGCCACCCACACGCCAAAGACTCCCAGTCCCATATATTTTCCCAAAATGTAACTGAAAATGATGCGGAAGATCCACATAGACACAACGGAAATGATCATGCACATCTTTGCGTCTCCGGACGCCCGAAAGGTAGCCGGCAGGGTAAAAGACATCGGCCAGAACAAGATACAGCAGATCGCGTAAAACACAATGATCTGCCGGGTCGTCTGAGCTGTCAGGTCCGAAAGATTATATGCCTTTAAGATCACCGGAAGCAGCGCCACTATAACCGCGTTCGCTATCACCATACTGATATGGGTAATGATCAGCAGTTTTTTTGTATAGTATTTTACCTGTTCATAGTCTCCTGCTCCCACACACCGGGCAATGACGGTCGTCACCGCAAGGGCGATAGCCATTCCTGGCAGCACCTGGAACGAAGCCAGCACATTAGACACCGCGTTTGCCGCGATCGCATAGGTTCCAAATGTGGACACCAAGCTGAGCACAATGATCTTTCCAAGCTGGAACATGCTGTTCTCCAAACCATTTGGCACGCCAATGCTCAAAATCTTCCGGATCAAAGCCCAGTCAGGGCGATACCGTAATTTTGCCTCGATAAAAATGTCTCTTCTCTTATCACAAAGCAGAATGATGATCAGCACAGCCGCTACGATCCTGGACACTAACGTTGGAATTGCCACTCCCTCCGTCCCCCGGTGGAATCCATAGATCAAAATCGCGTTCCCGCTCACGTTGACCACATTCATGACAATCGAAACCCGCATGGAAATCTTCGAATTTCCCATGGTACGGAAAATAGCCGCGCCTCCGTTGTAGAGGGCGATAAAAGGGATGGATGCCGTCACGATCAGCAAATATGTATTGGCATGTCCCATAACATCCGGCTCGATCTGTCCAAACACCCCGTGAAGGATCCAGTCCTTGAACACATAGATCAGTATCGTTACCGCCGCCGCGCAGATCGTGATAAACCAGATCAGCTGCGTGGCAGATCTGCACGCTCCTTCTTTCCGTTTCTGCCCCAGATACTGACCGGATACTACTGCCCCTCCAGTAGCCAGCGCCGCAAACAGGTTGATCAGCAGCACCATGATATTATCTACCAAAGATACGCCGGATACAGCCGCCTCGCCCACACTGGCTACCATGATGCTGTCGGCCATTCCTACCAGAACAGCCAGAAATTGTTCTACGATCAGCGGCAGGATTAGTACCCGAAGATCCCGGTTGCTGAACAGATACTGGCTCCTGTCTTTTTTCTCCGCTATCGCTGTCATGTTTACAAGTCGCCTTCTTTCGTAACAAACTTCACGTTTGTAATAAATTTCCCAATCAAGTATACTTGTTTTTCCTCGCAAAGTATAGATAAACCTGAAAAATATTTCTTTTCCATTAAATGATTTCTCTTGACATATCTGCCATCATACCGGCTGCGGCGGGAAACCAAGAACAGTTTGTTCCAGATCTTCCACCGCAAAATATGTATCCTTTACGCCTGCTGATGCCGGTATTTTTCTCTGGTTGCAAGACCGCCCCGGATATGACGCTCAGATTTATTTACATCCAGCACTTTACGAACTTCTGAAGCCAGGCCTGGATTGATCTGCCGGAGACGCTCGGTTACATCCTTATGTATGGTACTCTTGCTTACCCCGAATTTTTTCGCCGTCTGCCTCACCGTCGCCTTGTGTTCAATGATATAACTGGCAATCTCTACCGCCCGCTCTTCAATATAATCTTTCAAGAAAAATCCCCCTGCAAACATTGTTTTTACAATCTATGCAGGGGAATTCCAAGTCATACCTGTTATGACTGTCTCAAAAACAATTCTTGACTTCTCTCTCTTGTTATGCAACAATCGTTATGTAACACTTGTAATTTATTATCAGCAAAGGATTCTATCATGCCTCCAAAACAAAAAACAACAAAAGATATGATTTTAAACACCGTCTTAGAGATCACAAGAGAAACCGGATTTGAGGCGGTAAACGCAAGAAGTATCGCCAGCCGGTTAAAATGTTCGACCCGCCCTATTTTTACTTGCTATGAAAATATGGAAGACTTAAAAAAATCCTTCCTTGACTTTGCGTTTCAGTTCTACGAAGGGTATGCGGCCGATTATCACGCCTCCAGAACAGACGTCCCTTATTTAGCCCTTCCTCTTTCCTATGTAGACTTTGCCAGGGAGGAAACCCATCTATTCAAACTTCTGTTTATGACTGACATGGATCTCTATATGGAA
This sequence comes from uncultured Mordavella sp., assembly GCA_902406105.1. Taxonomy (GTDB): domain Bacteria; phylum Bacillota; class Clostridia; order Lachnospirales; family Lachnospiraceae; genus Massilistercora. The sequence goes on along the minus strand of CABPCP010000024.1, from coordinate 38,646 downwards.
GAAACAAAAGATTTCTACAAAGAAATCGGGAACGAAGAAAAGGCCAAAACTTTTTCAGATCAGATTGGTATGGGATTGGAGCAGGGCAGACGTATTTTCCTGGATCTGTTTCTTTACAGCCATGACATAGCCGTTTTGACAGCCACTGGGAAACTAGCGTTAGACGCAGATACTGTCCAGGTCATGCTCCAAAATTTATTAGACTCCCTTCACTAGGAAAGGTATATGCAAAATGAAAACGAATTCTTATCTGATTGATTTTTATAATACTTATGACGAGGACAGCCGGCTTACTTCCAGACACGGAAGCGTTGAATTTCTCACCACCATGCGCTATATACAGAAATACCTGGAAACAGACAGCCGTATACTTGAAATCGGCGCCGGTACAGGAAGGTATTCTCACGCCCTTGCGCGCCAGGGTTATCTTGTTGATGCCGTGGAATTGATCCAACATAACATAGATATTTTTCAAAAAAATAGTTCTCCGGAAGAAAAAATCTCCATTATCCAGGGAAACGCTTTGGATCTATCTGCTTTTTCTGATGACCAATATGATATTACATTATTATTAGGCCCTCTTTATCATCTTTATAGCAAGGAGGATAAGCGGCAGGCGATCCGGGAAGCGATTCGGGTCACCAAACCAGGCGGCGTTGTTTTCGCCGCATACGTTATCTCCGATGGGTGTCTGCTGGATGAAGGTTTCCACCGCGGAAATATCAATGTCGCTGAATATATAGGACAGGGGCTTATCGATTCCGCAACATTCGCCGCCACATCCAAGCCAAAGGATTTATTTGAGCTTGTCCGCAAAGAAGATATTGATGATCTTATGTCTGTCTTCCCTGTAACCAGACTCCACTATATCGCGGCCGATGGCTGTTCCCTTTTTATGCGTGAGGCGATCGACCAAATGGATCCTGAGACTTTTCAGCTCTATTTAAACTACCATTTCGCCGCCTGTGAGCGGGAAGATCTCTCCGGCGTCACAAGCCACGCGCTGGACATTTTTAAGAAGGGACGGTGATTTCCCGCCATCCCTTCGTTTTTCTATATGGAACAATCATATTTCTCCACTTTGCAGGGCTTCTGCCCTCTGGTAAAGAGATATGCGTCTGTTACAGGCATTTCCAGGATCGTATTCGCCGTTTTGTTTGCCTTCACAGCAATATATTTTGCCGTCTCCACATCCTGTCCGCCCAGATACAGGCAGTTGTCGCAGTTATTGATGATGGTCTGCCCTTTCTCCAGACCGTACATGCCGTAAAGCTGGGTAATGCTCTGTAAGATGATGCTGACATAGATCTCTCTTGACCGGATGACGGATATGATCTTGTCAAAATCTGGTATGGTCGTGTTGGAAGCAAAGTCGTCCAGGATGATCCGCACCGGCACCTTCAGGCGGTGATCCGCATAATCTTTGTCCGCGCTTCTGCAAAGTATGTGAAACGCCTGCGTATAGATCATGTTCAGGAATTTATCCTGAGAACGGTCCATATCGCTGATGTTCAGGAACAAGGCGATCTTTTTTCTTCCCATCTTCGCAAAGTCTACCTGATGAGGATTGAGGGCAAATGCCTTCGCCCCTTCAGTCGTAAAGATATTCAGCTTTTCTCCCAGCATAAGTTCGATACAGCCTTGTGTTGTCTGGGCTCTGCTGCCATTTTTAAATAAATTCCACTTTCTGACGGCAATACTGTCCGGGTATACTTCTTCCCACTCCGCAAGCATACGGGCAAATACTTGATTGCTCAGAAATCCCGCCAGCCTCGCCACACTTCCCATATGGTGTTCTTCCCTGGGAAGGGCTTCTAAAACGTAGGCGATCAGCGCTTCCATCTCCAGCCAGGCCGCATAATCCCAATAGGGATCTTTATAACACTCCGCCGGAGCGGCGGCCTGCGCCACCGTCATAATGTCCTGCTCATTATAACGGTCTGTGTTCTCATCATACCGGATGGCCGACAGCACATTATAGCCCATGGGTGAATTCTTCATATCAGTGAAATCCATCAGCCACACCTCATAGCCGGCCTCTTCCAGGATCGGTCTGAACTCCTGGTGGAGCGAATTCTTTGTGTCCGCCACGATGATACTGTCGCTGGCGCACTTAAGATTCGGCCTTACATAGCCTCTGGTCTTCCCGGCGCCGCTCACGCCGATGATCAAATCATTATTGTTAATGCCTGTCACCCAGGTATTATTATTCATGGTCTTGTTTTTTGCCAGAATTCTATAGGTATCTCTCTGTTCCGGTTTCTGGGTCATGATTTTACACCTCCTATAATCGTGTGATGATCTTATCTGCAAGCCCAAACGCGATCGCGTCTTCCGCGTAGAAATAAGTGTCCTTCGCTGTCCGCTCCAGCACTTCTTCCACCGTGCGGTGGGTATGTTCGGATAAAATCCCGGCAATGATCTGCCTTGTATTCATCAGGTCTTTCACCTGGGCATCCAAGTAGGTGGCGCTTCCCCGGATCCCGCCCCCCGCGATCAGGGGATCATGGATCATCACACGGGAGTGGGCAAGCATTTCTCTCAGATCTCCCGCCGCGAACAGGACCGCCCCCATACTCGCCGCAAGTCCTACGCACACCGTACGGATCGGACATCGGACCGCCTTCATCACATCATAGAGTGCCAAGCCGCTGGAGACTTCCCCTCCGGGGCTGTTGATGTAGATCGTGATCTCTTCATCCGGGTCTATCCGTTCCAGATAGCGGAGCTGGAGGATAAGGGAGTTTACAGAATCCTCATTAATGGCTCCCACACACTCTACCTCCCTGTGCAGCAGCATCTCATCCTGGATGGCATGGGCAATGTATCCATTGCTGGTTTCTTTAATGATCATCGGTGTCGTCATGTTTTAACACTCCTCTCTTTACAGATTTCTTTTAATCAAAGGGCAATTCGTCTTCGAAGGGAAGGCTGCTTCCGTCTCTCCTCATCCTCCATCTTTCCTGCTTCTTCTGATATATCCGGGCAAATGGCAGGATCAGGCAGTTATACACCTGATAGCACCAATCTTCCTCGTCTTCCATACTCAAAATATGATCGAAGAAACTGCATACAGGTACGTTATTTTTATAATATGACAAAGATTCCAGACTCTTCAGTTCTTCTGCCAGAGCCGGTTCTTCCAGGATTTTCTGTATAGCGGCCGCATACTCCTGAAGCCCTATGACCTGCGGACCGTTTCGCAGACAATATTGACGCCATGTCTCTTTGCCGTCAGGCTGTCTCGAAATTTGGGACTGCATCCGCCGGATTCTTTCCTCCAGGGGGATTTTCTTAATCTCTTTTCTCTCCATCTTAAAATTCCTCCTCCCATCTTACAGGAACTAAGTAAGCCAGCGCTTCCTTCAGCTTTTCATCTGGAAGCTCTCCCTTTGCCGCTCCGGGCCATTTTTCATTGATCATCTGGCACACTTCCCCAAAAGTAGTGTAGCGCGCCTGGAAAACATCCATCCCCAGATTCTTGATCAGCCTTTCTTCCTTCCTAGAATCTAGGTCCGGCAGGCAGATTCTTATATAGTCCTCCAGATACATGTCACACAAGGTTTCCAGGATATGGGCCGTCCAGTTAACGTCGCCGATCTGGCCGCACTTCGCGGCGGCAATTCTTTTCTCTAATCCATTTTTAACCAATGTCATAAGTACCTCCTCTTTGCTTAGACAACACAAGCTGGCAATAAGTTTTACTGCAAAAAGAAAAAACCATTCATATATCAATTTGCAAGGCTTGATTTAGGACAGACTCCTAGCAGGAATCGTCCTGCCTCATCCTTTTGGATTCCTCATGGGGAATCCTTCATTTCATCATCCTTACAAACTCATATATAAATGGTTTTATATTATTATATTTTCCCTATTTAATTGTCAGGGTCGAAACCTTGTTCTTATAGTAGCAGACAGATTTTCCATTGTCAACCCACAGTTAAAATTTTGACAGCCTCAGTAACACAAACCATCCGCGCGTAAATCGCGCGGCTGGTTTGTATCATGTCTTCTGAAAAATTCCGGAACTGCTCCTGCTGTCTCTCTGCCGGTCCTTCGTTATTTTATCACATAGGCGATCACATCTGCCAGGAACAGCACTGCCAGTATTCCGGTCACAATGTTAAAGGTCTTTTTGGACATCTTTTCTGTCAGCTTCACGAACAACGGCTGAAGCACATATAGAAAGACCATCCCGCCGATCCCAAACCGGATACTTGGGTTCAGCGCGATCCGCCCTTGGAAATTAAAGGCAAATCTCCGGTAATCCCACATCCATTCTCCAGTCGTAAATTCCATGATATAGCTTCCGATCAATTCCACAACGGTGGTGATCACTACGATCCCTATAAAAACCAGAACCGGAGTAATATTGACCTTCCCCAGGCATATCCGCTTTCTCTGCAAGTTCCCTAGGGAAAAAAGCAAGATCAGCGCTCCCACTCCATAGATGATGCAGTATGGGCCAAATAAAGCGCCTCGATTGGAAAATCCCCATCTGTACACTGCAACTTCCAGGAAAACTTCGTAAATCCATCCAATTACGGAATAGAGTATAAAATAGAAAAAATATGCCTGCAGTTTCTCTCTAAATGTATTCTCTCTCATCACTTCTTCCTTTTCTTTCGTTTTTTCTCGTTCTCACGCTTCCGGCATATGGGTGACAGCCGCCATGGCCGTTCCTCATGCTTACTCTTTCTTGGCTCTGGTCACCGTGTCCGCCACACTCTCCATGATCGCCCCGTACATTCCGGTCCGGTTCATAGCGTAGACCGCCTCAATAGTGACCCCGCCAGGGGAGGTCATCCGGTCCAGCACTTCCAGGGGATGGTCTCCCGCCTTCTCCACCTGGAGCGCCGTTCCCATCAGATTAGACAGGCACAGCTTCCTTGCTTCCTTTCTGGAAAATCCAGCCCTCACTCCGGCATCGATCATCGCGTTAAGGAATTCCAGTATGAAAGCAGGCCCCGCGCTGCTGTAAGCGGTGAACACATCAAACATCTCTTCCCTTACTTCCAGTACTTGTCCGATCGCCTCCAATACCTGCCGCAGAAGATCCAGATCTTGTTCTGTCACCGTCTGGCTTTTGCAAAACGCGCTGTATCCGTATCCTGTTTCTGTCAGCGTATTTGGCATAACGCTGACGATCTTCTTATCTTCCCCCAGCAGCGCCTGATAGTCCCGGATGCCTGATCCCGCGCAGATAGAAGCGAACACGGTACTCTCTTTCATCAGCGGCTTTAACCTTTGACACACTTCGCTGACGCCAGCCTCACTGACCGCCAGGATCAGAAGGTCTCTGTCCCTTACCGCCTCTTCCAACTTACCGCTGCCGCTGACTCCATAGGTCTGCGCCAGATATTCCGCCCGTTCTTTCGTCCGGTTATAGACGGTGATCTCTTCCGCTTGGAACGTTCCGCTTCCAAGCATCCCCTTGATCATGCCTTCCGCCATACTTCCGCCGCCAATGAATCCAATGTTTCTGCCCATGTCCCGCTCCTCCTCTTCCATCTTCGTTTCTATCATCAATTATGGATCTATAATTCCACAATCTTCGCTTTATGGTAAATCCGCGGAAGAAATTTGTTCAAAAGATCCTGGGTCTTTATCTTTAAATGGGTCTGATTCGTCCCGGAATTGCAGCCAAACCACTCTTCTTTTGCCACTTCCTTGTCCACGATCAATTGAACATACTCATCCTCATCATTCAAAAGTCCCATAACAGAAGCAGAACCAGGTTTACAGCCCAAGTATTCCTCCATTTTATTTTCCGGGGCAAACGATAATTTGGACACACCGATTTTCTTTCCCAGCGCCCCTGTATCCAGCTGTTTATCCGCCGGCAGCACTACCAAAAAGAAACTCGTCTTTTTCTGATTACAAAGAAAGATGCTCTTCCGGATCTCCGTTCCCAGCGCTTTATCGATTTCCTTACACTCTTCCATCGTCTCCACTATGTCATTTTCTACACGCTCATAGGGAATATGCAGTTTTTCGAGCAGCGCAAAAGTTTTATCCTCTGTCGGGTTTTCCCCTTCTTAGGGGCTGTTGTATAGATCTGGCTGATATAGATCATAGTTCCTCCTTTTTTGAAACTTCTCCAAGCGGCCTTTCTCGCTTTCCACTCTCTTGCTTTCCTCTATTTGCGCAAAACAGTGTCAGAGCAGCCGCCCCAACACTGTTTTGCCTTCCTGTTTCCTTCTGGTCCGATACCGCCGACAGATTGTCCTAGCGGACAAACTCAGAGGTCAGGATCAATTCTTCCGGTTTCAGATCCTTTTTCACAGCGTCCTCAAATCCTTCCGGACCGATCTCCTCAAAAGAAACTGAGATATCCTTCGTTCCCCAGCAGCCGGATTCCTCCGCCAGGCACTCCTGCAGTTTGTGGGCCAGATTTTCTTTCATCTCCTGGCTTCTTCCCGGATATAATTTTACGCTGATATGTGGCATATGTTTTCCCTCCCATGCTTTTGATGATTCCTGTTCTAACATTAACATCTGAGATTCTGTCTGTCAATATATCAGGCCCCTTTCCTCTGCCGCCGCAAGCCAGGCCTCTGCCATGATCTTCGCTCCTTCTTCCGTCAGATGGGTGCCGTCTGTGGTAATGGCGTCATATCCCCTTTCTTCTGCCGCCTGGTTCAATCGGTCGTGCAGGGGAAGGAACGCCGCCCCCAATTCCCCGGCGATCTCCCGCTCGATCATTTCCACCTCACGGATTGCGGGAATCCAGTTAGCATATTCCAGCGGATGGGGAAAGATAAACGGCCCCAGGCACAGGATCTTGGCTTTTGTCTCTTCCTGTATCCTTCCCAGCAGTTTCCGGTAGTTCTGGGCAAATTCCTGTTCTTCCAGCGTTTTCCCTGTATTCTTATACACCGCTGTGTCATTGCAGCCGATCTGGACACTGACCAGATCTGGGTCAAACCGCTTGCAGTCATACTCAAACAGCCGGAGAAGCCCGGACACCGTAAATCCGTCATGACCGGAATTGCGCACAAAGTCGTCTCGTCCCATCTCCCGCAGCTTCTTTCCGATCAGCGCCACATATCCGCTGCCCAGTCCCGCTCCGTCCACGTTCATTTTGTGAAAAGCGTCCGTGATACTGTCTCCCAAAAACACAATCTTCTTCAAGGTCTTTGCTTCTCCTTTCTTTCACCGGGCAGTCTCATCGGTTATGATAGCGGATTTCCTCATGTTTTTCCAGTTCATACACCGCCAAGTCTTGTCCGTCCAAGTCTTCCGCCCTCATATCTACCGCCTGGATCCTGGCGTTCTCATAGGTTTTGTAATAATATACACCGGTCCTTACATTCACGCAGCAGGAGTAAGTCGTAATATCATATTTGCCGGAATCTGTCACCACCGCTCCCCGCACCATACTCACATTATCTAAAATGTGAAAGAACTGGGATAGATTTGCTGTTTCTTCTTTGTCGCTGGCAGAATTCCATTTTAAGAAGGCTGCCTTCACAAACCGGGAAGCTGGAGAAGCATCTCCTGGAAGCCCCATAGCTCCCATTCCCTCGCCATATGTTTCCAGCTCCACTCCCTGGCAGAACCTGTTTGCGGGCGGATTTGGGGTCAGATTCAGATAGTTTCTCAGATTCATCTGATGGTAGGGAAACGGCGGATTGTTGGTCAGTACCCCTAAGGGATTCTCATAAATCTGGATTCCTTCTTTCACTGCTTCCACCACGATACAGCGCTCCCGATCCGCGATCATCCAGTGCAGCGGCGCGGGCGGCATCTGTTCCGCAAAGGAAATATCCCTGATATTCGCTTTTTTCAGCAATCCCGCGGCTTCTTCTACATTCTCACAGCTTCCCAGCAGCCAGGGGATCAGCTCAAAGCTTGCCGCATTGTGTTTCCCCTCTTCCTTCTCGCTGTTGTAATAAGCGTTTCCCGGAAAATTCAGTCCCGCCATGCCAAGCCCTTTCTCATTGACCGCCTCTGCGTATAAGGGGTATCCCTTTGCCACAGCGGCCATCCCGATCATGGCGAAACGAGTCTTTAAAGGCGCTTCCATTTCCCGCCAGCAAAAAGGATAATTTCTGGGTGTAACCACCACCTTTTCTCCAAAAGAATCTTCCAGATCCAAATTTCTTCCAAAATAAAAATCGCCGTTTTCATATGTGATGCAGGTACACATACAGCTTCCCTCCTTTTTCCTCCGTCTCTTTCCAAGGCGGTTTCCTTTATTTTTCCCCAATCCGGATCCCCATATGAAAAAACCTGCGGAGCCGTCCTGGTAAACAGCCCCGCAGGAATTCGTTCTTCCACATTTTTTAGAAAATATGATAGTTCACTACCAGCGCCGCGAATACGATGGATACCATGGACAGCAGCTTGATCAGGATGTTGATAGAAGGCCCGGAAGTATCCTTAAATGGATCTCCTACGGTATCTCCTACCACTGCCGCCTTGTGGGAATCGCTTCCCTTTCCTCCGTACGCGCCGCCTTCGATGTATTTCTTGGCGTTATCCCAGGCGCCGCCGGAATTTGCCATAAAGATAGCCATCAAGAAACCGGTTGCCGTAGATCCGGTCAGCAGGCCGATCACACCGTTGTAGCCCAGGATCAAACCCGTCACCACCGGGGTGATGATCGCCAGCAGGGTCGGCAGGATCATTTCATGAAGACTTGCCTTGGTACAGATGTCTACACAAGTCTCATAATCCGCATCCGCCTCGCCTTCCATCAGGCCTTTGATCTCCTTGAACTGCCGGCGCACTTCCACAACAATACTCTGGGCCGCCCGGCCTACCGATTCCATAGTAAGCGCCGCAAATACAAATGGCAGACAAGCGCCGATAAAGATTCCTACCAGCACTGTCGGATTCATCACACTCATATCAAGGCTCACACTGGAACCTCCTACTTCCTCTACCTTCTCAACATAAGAAGCGATCAGGGCCAGCGCCGTCAAAGCCGCGGAACCAATGGCGAATCCTTTTCCGGTAGCCGCGGTCGTATTTCCAAGAGAATCCAAGGCATCGGTACGTTTCCGGACTTCCGCCTCCAGGCCGGCCATCTCGGCGATACCGCCCGCATTGTCCGCGATCGGTCCATAAGCGTCCGTAGCCAGTGTGATACCCAGTGTAGACAACATTCCAACCGCCGCCAGCGCGATTCCATAAAGTCCTCTGGTTGTCTCGATAAATCCGCCGGAGAAGGCATATGCCGCCATAACGCAGACCGCTATGATAATGATCGGAACTGCCGTAGACAACATTCCAAGTCCCAGACCTCCGATGATCAGCGTCGCGGAACCAGTCTCTGATTTCGCCGCCAGCTTCTGGGTTGGCTTATATGTATCAGAGGTAAAATATTCGGTAAAGAATCCGATCAGCACTCCCGCAAGCAGTCCCCCCAGGATCGCGAAATAGAATCCGATGAAATCTTTGCCCAGGACAAACCATACAATCGGGAACGAGATCACAGCAATGATCAAAGCGCTGGTATTGGTTCCCCGGCGAAGGGCCTTCAGCAGTGTCATCTGATCGGTGCTCTCGCCTGTCTTTACCAGCATGGAACCAAGGATTGAAGCCAGCACGCCGATTGCCGCCAGGATCATGGGGATCACCACCGCATTGACACGGTCTACCGACTCAATCTTATTAAACGCGATCACACCCAGAGAGCAGGCAGACAGGATCGAACCAACATAAGACTCATAAAGGTCCGCTCCCATTCCGGCCACATCGCCTACGTTGTCTCCTACGTTGTCCGCGATGACCGCCGGATTTCTTGGGTCATCTTCCGGGATTCCAGCTTCAACCTTTCCTACCAGATCCGCTCCTACATCCGCCGCTTTCGTATAGATACCGCCTCCTACACGGGCAAACAGCGCCATAGAAGAAGCGCCCATTCCAAAGGTCAGCATGGTGCTGGTAATGTCTTCCAGCGGAAGCTTAAATACCAGACGCAGCAGCAGATACCAGATAGAAATATCCAGAAGTCCAAGCCCCACTACGGTAAAGCCCATAACAGAACCTGCGGAAAAAGCCACCCTCAGCCCTTTGTTCAGACTGTTCTGGCAGGCCGCCGCGGTTCTGGCGTTGGCTCTCGTAGCAATCTGCATCCCCACAAAACCGGAAAGCCCTGAGAAGAAACCGCCCGTTACAAAGGCAAAGGGCACAAACCAAGTCAGAAGCCCAAATGCCGCCATTGCCGCCAGGATCACAAACATTACCGCAAAGAAGCCGATCAGGATCTTATACTGACGCCGCAGATACGCCATCGCTCCATTGTGGATCGAAGCAGATATCTTTTTCATGCGGTCGCTTCCCTGCGGAAAGCTAAGAACCTTTTTCGCTCTGCTGAACGCAAATAAAAGCGCGATCACAGAGCCGCACAATGTAAGTAGTGCTAATTGATTATCCATTTCACTCTCTCCCTCCCATTCCTGGAAATGAAATTTTCTCTGTCTGGCAATATTGTAACACTTTCAATCAAGTTTTGGTATCCCTTTTTGCTCCGCTCTCTTCTCTCCCGGCTTTCTTAGCGTTCTATTTGCCTCCCCCGGCTTCCGGATATTCAAAGCACAGCAGCCGGTAAGGCGCCTCGTCTTCCTCGATCGCCGGGAATCTTCCCACCTCTTCGTAGAAACGGTTGTCTGTATGATCGTCATTACATTTGGACACCTCGCCGATCAAAACATCTCCCGTGCCTGGAACCACGTCAAAATCATGGTACAGATAAGGCGGAATGGTAATGCTCTCTCCCGGACGAAGCTCCACTCCGGTTCCGGCTTTGACCGTGTAGCGGCGGCCATCGGAATGGACCTCCACCTCTGTGTCCGCCAGTTCCTCTTTTTCACCGGCGTTATACAGATGCAGGATCATCGTGCCTCCGCCCCGGTTGATGATATCCTCTGTCTTACTCCAGTGAAAATGCATGGGAGAATGCTGGCCCTCCTTTAACATGATCAATTTTTCCGCATAGGTCTTGCCGTTTTCTCCGCCGTCCGGGCTCCCATTGCGCAAAGTGACCAGGGAAAAACCGATCTTCTTCCAGTCTCCGCTTCCATAATCGGTAATATCCCAGCCCAACATATGTTCACGGATCTCGTCATATTCATGTCCTTTGCCGCTCCATTCCCTGGGCGTCCATTTGGTAAATGGCGGAAGGGCAAAACCGGTCTTGGCCGCAAAGGACTCCATCTCCCGGATGATACTGTTGATTTCTGAGCGTTTCATAAAATTTATAAGCCTCCTTAATCACAAAAATTGATGGGCACTTGGAAGAAGCGTCATCTTCGAATTATAAATGTGTTTTTTTAACGCCTCGACTGACTTTTCCGGATCCCCCTCCTCAATCGCCTGCAAAATATCCAAATGTTCATTCAACATTTCTTCAGCATTTCTCATTTGGAGACAGGCCATCCGGTATCGAGCGTTTTGCTCATAGATTCCTCTCATCACCGACTCCAAAGTTCTATTTCCTATCGGTTTTAGCAATTCCAAATGAAACTCCATATCTGTCTCAAGATACTTTTTCAAATCAAACACATTCTCTTTTGCCTCTTCTTTTCTGGCAATAAATAATTCCCGGTAATCATTGAGGCTTTCTTTCGGAACTCTTAATGCGGTCACCTCAAACACTGTCGGTTCAATGATCTCTCGCATCTGAAAATTTTCAAGCACTTCTTCAATTGAAATTTCAGAAACATAGATTCCCTTTCTTGGAATGATCGTAATCATCTTCTCTTTCTGAAGCAAAAGCAAAGCTTCCCGAACCGGAGTGATACTTTTAAAGTTAAGTTCTTTGGTCAGTTCTTTCTGATCAATCTCCTCTCCAAACTCCAGCTCGCCATATACGATTTTTTCCCGTATGATACGATATGCTTTTTCTGACAATGTTTCCTTTTTCATCTTTGCTTTCCCTTCTATAAAAATCACTTCGTCCGACGGTTCCCCGGACTGCGCCTTACATCTAAAATAATTATACCAAATTTTACCAGGCTTTTCCCCATTTTTTTATGGCTGCAGACAACTCTTCACATTCTTTTGCCTTTTCTTCCAATGGAATTCCCTCCACCGCACATTCAATCGCCTGACGCATTGCACATGCACCTGCCCTGCACCCCATCGGATGTCCTTGTATTGCTCCGCCTGCTGCAAGAATAATATCTGTCCCCAATTCTGAAATATATTTCTCCACAATATTCGGCTGCACTCCGCCTCCGATTACCGGTATACTTTTCTTTAATTGATAAAAGGGCAGTGTCAGATTCAGGTAGGTCTGTATATATCTAAGATATGTAAGTGGATATCCCCCGTAAGGTGTATTCATCATCACCAAATCAGCACCACATAATCTTGTAAGTTTACCCAGCGCCAAGGAAGAAACCATCCCCCCAGTTTTTCCTTCCGCCATCATCCCGATTCCTGCACAATGTACTAGGATTGGAAGATTTATACATTTCCTTAATGCAGCCAGATTTCCATACCCGGCCATAACAAAATTGATCATTATCCCATCTGCGCCGCATTCCTGAGCTCTTTTCGCTCCTTCTAAAATATTTTCATCTCTGCCAGTGATATTGACAAAATATAATGTACGACTTCCGCTCTCTTCATAGGCTGCCTCCGCAGCCCTTCTATACTCTTTGATCCTCTGTTCCATAGAAGAGTAAGAAGGGTTTCCCATCAGTTCATCATCTTTAATAATATCCGCCCCTCCAGCAGCCGCTTGATAAAATATTTTCGCCCCTTCTTTCGGCGCCAGTCCCGTACAGGGCTTGATCATATTTAACAGGAGCGGTCTCTTTTTTGCCTCCCGCCTTTTCCGAAGATCCCCGATTGTCCACATCGGCCCCTCAAACCTGTCCATATACTCCTTCGGAAAAATAATGTCCAGCAGCTTTACCTGCGCAGATGTAGAGGCATCATTTCCCAGCAAACAAGTAAGGAGCATTGGGATGCTGCCGGCGGAATGGACCACTGGATAAGCAATCTCAATAATATAGCTTTTTGCCGGACTTTCTTCCCGCTGTTCCAGCTCGCAGGGCGGCGCTTCATAAATATTCACTACCTTCCCTACATATTTCTCCTGAAACTCTTCCGTCATTCCCGGAACTTCTGTCCATGTTCCAATGGTTTGCCCAACAGCTAGTTTCTCCGCTATTTTAAGCACATTTTCCTTCCACGGGAGCTCCATGTGGTAGACTGCGATGAGATAGTTCTTTTGTGCAGCCTCTTCCTGCGTACTATACAGCTGCCTCTTCATCCCAACTCTCCTTTCCTGCACCACGGCACATTTCTTTTAAAATGGCTATCTGCGCCGTTTCTTCTACCAATTCGGCCGTTCTCACCGCCTCTTCCATGCTCTCACCCAGCGCTACGATCCCATGATTTCTCAAGATAAATACCCTGTCAATCATACCAGCTTCCATCATCCGCTTAAGTTCTGGAAGATCTTCCTTCCTCACAACTGGTGAATCCACATTCCAAACTGGAATATCTCCTGTCATCTTTAACCGAGACTGCCAGGTTTCCCGCCGCAGGCAGGTGTGCTCCTCTGACCAGGCAATCGCACAGGGAGCATGCACATGCACGATCGCTTGGATCTCTTTCCTATTTTTATAGACTGCCCCATGCAAAAGGCTTTCTTTACTCGGTTCTGATGTTCCCATTTGTTTATGCCCGTCAAAATCGGCAAGGACAAAATCTTTACTTCCCGCCTCTCGAAAGGCTGCTCCTCGCGCCTTTATCAGCATCTGATTTTCCCCGGTCCGAATACTTACATTTCCGCCATTTGTTTTTTGCAGTCCGCTTATATATGCCTGATGGCAAACCTCTATCAGCTGTTCTATGGATCTATCATACCGTTCCATATTTTCTCTCCTCCCGTTCCAGTAAACCTGTTATTTCTTCTACACAGACAGCTGCAAAAGCTTCATCATTGATGTGCATAGGAACAGATCTGACAAAGACTCTCCCATCCCTGTAAGTATTTACCGCCCTGACAAATCCCCGATCCGATTCAGGTTCAAACAAGGGGGCACCTTCTTTATTTTTCTGGCTGTATCCCTTTTCTGGAATAAGAATTTCTGTCGGGCCTAAAAATTCATTTGCATTTTTAACAATCAATTTTCCCAATGCATACATTTCTTCATAATTTGCTTTTACATGCGTATGTATCTTATTATGTTCTACCAGCTTTCTGCCCCGGTACTTCTTCGGTACATTTTCTATTCCATTAAAAAGAATCAAGTCTGCACATCCCGGAATAATCAATGTGGGAATCTCTGTTCGCTTCATTGCCTCATATCTCTCTGCCGAGGCTGGCATCATCCCTCCTGCCAGATAGTCCATAACATCATGAGGGGTCAAATCGATCACCCCGCATAGCTTCCCTTCTTCCGCCAGCTTCTCCATAGCCATCGCTCCTATTCCATTGCAATGGAAGATTACGACCTCATATCCCAGGCGGCTTAACATTTCTTGTATATAATTTCCGCATTTCGTTGTGACGCCTCCCATAGTCATACCGATCAATCTGGAGTCTGTTTCTATCTGTTCTTTTTTTCTGACCATTCCGCAAATAGCAGATGCCGCATTTTGCATCACATGTTTCAAAATTCTATTGCTACCCGCCACGTCCACTACAGAGTGCATGATCATCATATCTGACATCCCAACCAGCGGCCCAAATGTAGTATTCCCGTTGGCAACTGCTGACAAGACTAATTTGGGGAATCCAAAAGGAAGTTTCTGCAGCGCTCCTGCCGATATCAAGGTCCCCTGAACCCCTCCTATGCCCAACGCCCCGTCAATCTGCGCCTTTCTATACATGGCTTTCAGTTCCTGCTCCACCATCTTAGTCATAGCGCAAAGCGCCTGATTTTTACTCATCTCATTCAACGCTTCTTCACTCATCCCCGCCCTTTGCAGCATCTCTTTCCGAAGCGTATTTTTATCTTCTCTTGTTCTTAAACTACAATCCAGGACGAGAACTCTACACCCTTCTTCTTCTATGTAGCCTTTTAGTATTTCGCTTTCAGTAAATTTTGTGTCCAGCGTTGCCAGAATCAAGATCGTTTTCATCTCTGTGTCTCCTTGCGTTTTTCGCTAAATTTATGGAAATAGATGTATTTTTATCCCTTCCGATGGATGTTCAAAAGCGTAACTCCCTTTTTCTAAAGGAAGTTCTGTCACAATCTTCTCGTAGGAGATCTGTCCCCTTTCCATTAACTTTAAGGCTTCTTCAAAATCCGACTTAGTATGACACTGCGTACCATAAATACTTAACTCCTGTGTCACAACTTTAGTAAAATCAATTTCTGCCACCGCATTTCCCAATGCGACAAAGACAATCTCTGATCCAGGATGTACCAGTTCAAAAACCTTTTCCTTTCCACCCTTTTCCCCTGCCGCATCGAACACTACATCTGCCATCATCTGGCCGGTTATGTCTGCTAGCTCTTCCGCCAGATCCTGTTTTCTGGGGTTGATCGTTCTGTCTGCGCCTAGCTCCCGTGCCACTTCCAACCGTCCTTCATCTATATCGCTGACAATTATTGTTTTAGCCAACTCTCTCACTGCACAAAGAATCAAAAGGCCAATCGCGCCTGCCCCTTTGATCAAGACTGTATCATAACTGGATCGGCGCAGCCTTTTTACGGCATGGACTGCTGTCGCCGCCGGTTCTGCCAGTGCACCATATTTCACCGGTAGTTTTGACGGAACCCGAATCACATTCTCCTTTGGCACTATAACCCATTCTGCAAATGCTCCTGGAAGCTCTCCCCCAATAAGACGTACATTCTCACATAAATTTGTCCTTCCTTCCCTGCATCTTGGACAGTTCCCACAGCTAATCAATGGCTGGACAGTCACCGAATCCCCTAATTTTACCTCTTCGCAGTCTCCCCCACACATTTCCACAATTCCAGAAAATTCATGACCGATCACTCCCGGAAGGGACCATGCCGATTCCATTCCCCGATATACATGCATATCTGTCCCGCAGATTCCACAGGCTTCTACCTTAATTAACACTTCTCCCTTTCCAGGAACCGGCTTTGGGACCTCTCCAAACTGAATAGTTCTGTCTTTTTGCATAATTAATGCTCTCATCTATTTCCCTCCTCGCACTTCAACTGTTATAATTTCATAAGGCCGGCAGGACAGCCAAAATCGATTTTCATCCCTGGCTGCCTGAAACTTTTCTTCCTCCAAAAGATTACAACGGATAACCTGATCAATCTTTTTATGGTAAACAAATTCTGCTTTCCCTCTCGTGTTTCCATACTCGTATGCCCTCAGGATAGTTCCTTTTCCATCTTCCGCTTGTTTGACCGTTTCAATGATCACATTTCCGGACTTTACACTGCACAGAGATTTTTCGATCTGTTTCCCTTTTCCCTCGATCTCATAAACCTCCAGTGGATTACTTAAAAGGTAGGCTTTCCTTAAAAGTTCTCCTTTGTCTAAAACTTCATGAGGACATATCACAACTGTAAACTCCTGTGTCCCCCGGTCTGCATTCGGATCCGGAAAATCTGCGCTTTTTGATACCGCTAAACTGATTTCTTTTTCGTGGATACTGATTCCATACTTATTATCACAAAGGATAGATACTCCATAATCCCCTTCGGACAGATCCGCCCATTTATGCATACATGTTTCAAATTTCGCTTTTTCCCATGAGGTATTGCTGTGAATACTTCTTGTTACACTTCCAAATTGTGTACCATATTCTGCGGCTGTGCCATGAATCTCTACCGGACAGGCCAAACGCAGATGCTGCCTGTTCTCTCTATATTCCAGTCGTGTATCCAGCCGTATATCTTTAGCGCCTGTCTCAATACTGATCTTTTGAACGATAGTGCTTCTTCCAATCTTCTTTCTCATATAACAGCCCGCCTGCAGTCCATTAATCTGGAAGATTTCCGCAGATTCCAGATTTGCTTGTCTAAAGCCTTTCTTTCTGTAATCTTCATCTAAATCCCAGGCATCCCAATCTGCTGGGCGGTCTTCAAATAGCTGCCATTGAAAAAATTTCTTGCCAGACGTTAGGATTTCCCGGTCTTTTTCTTTATCCCAGAGTCTGATCACATCACCGTTCTTGTCGATCTCTATCTGCAGCTTTTCATTTCCTAAAATAATCCTGTTATCTGCTCCTTTTTCTGCATATATTTCTTGAGTCTGGGCAGAGGAAGGATTTCTTTTGGCTTCTATACTCACTGCTTGATAACCGTAAGGCGGAATTTTTTCTACTTTTATAAAGGTTCTTCCGTGTTGTTGGTAAGATTCGCAAAGTTTCTGTCCAACCCTTATCTGCTGGCCCTCTCCTACTGGAAAAGGCAGTTCTACAATTCCCGTCTGCCAGAAAGAAGTTCCATTTATGATCAACGCTTGCGCCTCTTTCGAGGCATTCTGCGCCAGTGCTTTTACCGCCTGGCTGGTAATTTCATCGCAGCCCTCAAGAATCTCCACATGGTCCCTTCTTGCATCCTTATAAACTTCGCCAATGGATGATCCCGGAAGAATATCATGAAACTGATTTAAACATAATTTCTCCCACATCTTCTGAAATTCTTTTGATGGATAACAGTACTCACTTTCCTCTGAAGCAAAAGCCGCCAAAAATTCAGCCTGATGAAGAGCAACTTCACACAGTCGATTGTTTTTTTTCGTCTCGGCCTGGCTTGTGTAGGTTCCCCGATGGAGTTCAAAATATAATTCTCCGCACCAAACTGGAAGCTCTTCCCGTTTCTCTTCCATCTTTTGGAAAAACTCTTGAAATGTTGAAAACTGAACTTTCGGAATCCCAGGAAAATCAAATTGTTCCATCAGTTCTCCCCTGACCACCATTTCTTCTGTTGGACCGCCTCCACCATCTCCCATCCCATATGCCAGCAAAAGTTCTTGACAGAGGCCCTTTTCTTCCTGCGTTTCAAAAGTATCCAGTACTTCTTCCGGTGTCAGATCCGCGCTGTAAGTTCCGCCCCACCAGCCTGGTTTTGCAGTGCTGACGATATAGGCAAGAACACGGTTTCCATCAATTCCTTCCCACTGGAAATATTCGGATGGCATTTTATTATATTGATTCCAGCTTAACTTTGCTGTTGCAAAATACTGATATCCGGCTTCCTTCATAAGTTGGGGCAGTTGTCCGCAGAATCCGAAAGTATCTGGAAGCCAGACTACTGGACTTCCCTTTGTTTTAAACATTTTCTGCATATAAGAAGAAAACAGAAGGAACTGCCGGGCCAGCGATTCCCCGCTCGGAAGGTTACAATCGGGTTCCACCCACATACCGCCAAGGATCTCCCATCTTCCTTCCTTAACTGCCTTCTGGACCTTTGGGAACAACTCCAGATCTTTTTCCATCCATTGGTACAACTGTGCTTGTGTTTGGGAATACCGGAATTCTCTATGCCGTTCCAACAATCCCAGCACATTTAAGAAAGTTCTTTTCCCTTTTTTTCTAGCCTGATTTGTTCTCCAAAGCCATGCCAGATCTAAATGCCCGTGACCACACGCGGCTACGGTGTATGGATGATACTCCTGCACTTTGTCCAGCTCTTTTTTCAGCCCTTCCATTGCCTCCTCCGCTGTTTTTTCAAAGTTTTCTCCCAGCGGCTCATAGAAATCCAATTTTTGAAGACAATTTTCCAACTGCCGAAATATCAGCTCATTTTCCGTCTTTTCAGCAATCTCCAGGCAAACCCGGCTCAAAACATACAAACGATAGATCCGGTCATTTCTATAACAGACTCCGACTCTTCCTGTTTCGTATCTCTCTTCTTTGATACCTGTCCACCCTTCCAGGCAGATTTCATGGGGCTTCCCATCCAAATATTCTTCCAACAGAAACACATAAGGATGATTCGGATCGATCCCAGCGGCCGCTTTTCCATCGATCGAGACTATCGCTTCCGGTCCGTATAGAAAGGCCAGCGCTTCTAAGGATCTGCTGTTTCCTAACTCAAGGAAGAGTAATGCTGTATACCCCTCTTTCTTTTCTGCCTGAAAGTCCCCTCTTATATGAAAATTCTTTCTAGCTCCTGTAAGAAGGCTATTTTCTTTGATCCTCAACGTTTCTGAGCCATCCCAATCCTTTTGGCTGTCATTCCAAATTTCTCCCGACAATTCTTCTATTGGAAAATACTCTTTATAGCAGTATTCACCAAGTAATTGAATATCTCTTTTTATTTTCGTATTTCTCAGTTTTCGGTCCATTACTGCCCTCCACCTTCACGGTATCTATCCTTTCACAGCTCCATCTACAAGACCTCTCATAATGTGTTTCGAGAAGATCAGATACAGCAGAACCAACGGCACCATGGCCATAGACAGCGCAGATAAAAGCGCATTCCAATCGTTGGAAAATTGCCCTAGGAATTTCTGTGCTCCCATTGTTACTGTACAGACTTCTTCTGCAGGTGCAATGATCAGGGGCCACCAAATATCATTCCAAATAGGTGCGACAGAAAATGCCGCAACCGAAGCGATGGCTGGTTTAATATAATTCAAAGTCATCAGATAGATTTTCCACTCACTGGCTCCATCAATTCTGGCCGCTTCTTTCAAAGAAACCGGAATCTGCCGAAAGAACTGTGTCAGGATAAAGATTGCCAATGGCAGGCCAGCCACTGTATAGATCAGAATTAATCCTGTCAAGGTATTTGTCAAATGGAGATTGACCATAATTTCCAAAATTCCAACGGACCCCAGCCTGATTGGAACAATGATACCGATCAGGAAATATACAAATAATAAATTACTGATCTTGACTTTATATTCTGCAATTGCATACGCTGCCATAGTTCCAAAAAAAAGGATCAAAAACAGTGCTCCCAGCATAATGATCAGACTGTTTTTATAGTAAAGAGTAAAATTGGATCTTTCCAATACCGTTTCATATCCGATTAAACTAAACGTATCTGAATTTGGAATGCTATAGGGGTTACTGAAAATTGCAGTTCTTTCTTTGAATGAATTTATAACAATTACTAAAATTGGGAAAAGCGCTAATATACTAAAACTGATCAAAACAGCATGTTTTCCCACAGATCCGATATAATTCCATTTCTTTTCTTTCATCATGCACACTTCCTATTCCAATCTCTTATTTGCCTGTCTGCTCCATAACTGGTAAATAACAACGCCACCCATTAATATAAATAAAATAATGCAGGCAATCGCCGCTCCCATGGGTGCATTTGGCTGTTGAAGCTCATGTCCATAAAAGGTTCTGAAGAAAAATGACATCATTGTATCTGTCGAAAAATTAGGTCCTGCCAATGGTCCTTTTATTGCGTAAATCAAGTCAAATGCATTAAAGTTAAAAATGTAAGTCATTAAGGAAACTGTAGCAACCATGGGCATTGTCATAGGAAGCTTGATTCTAAAGAAGGTTCCTATCCCACTGCAGCCATCTACCGCAGAGGCCTCGATCAGTTCTCCAGGGATCTGTATCAGCGTGGAATAATATAGTAGGATAGGCACACCTAGATTCTGCCATGCTGAAATCAAAGCCATTGTATTTAATGCAGTAGATTCCTGCCCAAGCCATGGGGCAAATGCTCCTTCCAACCCAAATAAGCTCAAGAAATCTTCCGCGATACCCCAAGTCGGATTCAGCAGCATCTGCCACACAAAGGCTACCATAACAAGGGAGAGAACTACCGGAAGATATAAAATCGTCCGGTAGACATGCGTTCCCTTTGTCTTCGCCGACAGAAGCGCCGCAATGAGTAAAGCCACTGGATTCTGGATCAGCATATTGATTAAGAAAAATTTAAAACTATTCCCCAAAGCTCTCAAAAGCTGTTCTCTCCATCCAGGATCTGTAAGCAAGTCAATATAATTTGAAAATCCCGCAAAAATCAATTCTCTAGAATCATTTAATACATATAGACTCTGCTTCATTGAAGTAAAAATCGGGTAAATCATAAATAGTGTATATAAAACAAAAGCGGGTAAAACAAACAGTACGATACATTTTCGTTTTTTCTTTAATTTCATGGCTTTCTCCTATCTCGGTGTTCTGCCGGCAGCAATCTTAAATCCTATTCCTCGATCGGAGTATACGAGGATTCCAATCCCTTCTGCATTTCTTCCGCAACTTCCTGAGGTGTCATTTCTCCCGCAAACATCAGTCCAGTCATACGTATAATCTCTGCATCTGTATTAAATTCGCCTCTAGATAAATATTGATAGGCAATTCGCGGTGTGCTTTCTGCTTCTTCTGTCCAAGAGAACATTTCTAACGCAAGAGGATCCTCCAACTCTACTTCATGTTTGGAAAGTGTGAAAAATCCGGGGATTTCCTGATTCCATAATTTCGCGAATTCTTCTGTAGTTGTCCATTTCAAAAATTCGATTGCTTCGTCCCGATGTTCACTGGCATCATTTAGTGCAAGTCCCATATCAGGATGATTGCAGACATACCTGGAAGCTCCCTCTTCCGGCACAGGAACCTGGAAAGCTCCCATTTCAAAAGAGCCGTCAGACATATTATTAAAGACAGATACATCCCAGGATCCTGCCGGGAAGATCAACGCCTGCTGAGAAATAAAGAGATTCTGCATATCCGCATATGAAATTCCTTCATATCCATCTGGCAGATATGGTTTCCAGGCATCCAGGAATTCCCACGCCTCTATAAATTCAGGATCTGTGAATTTTTTTGTTCCATGAATCAATCCCTGGCGTCCTTCTTCACCTTTCACGAAATTCGGCGCCACCAAACTAAATCCGTATACAGAATTCACATAATCATCTCCGGTTCCAAAAGCAATCGGAATATAGTCTGTACCCTTGATCTCTTCACAAAGCTTCAGGAATTCATCCGTTGTTTCTGGAACTTCCAGTCCCAGCTCTTCAAAAGCCGTTTTATTGTAAATAAATCCGTGTGTGCATGCTGCCAATGGCACTCCAAAGATGTCTCCTTCATCTGTACTCCATGCACTGATCGCAAACTCTTCATACAAATCTTCATTAATATTCAACCCTTCAATATCATTAAGTTTTGCCAGATAACCTTCCTGATAAAGACTGGTCCGGTAATCATAAGGCTCCACCATGATAATATCTCCAGCAGTTCCTGCTTTCAGTTTTGTTGTCAACGTGGTACCGTATTCTGTATTCACTACACCATTAAAAGTAATGTCTACATTGGGATGCTCTTCTTCATACACTGGCAGAATCTTATCCTCCCAAACTGTCAGATCATCCGCTCTCCAACTTTCAATAATAAGTTCGACCTTTTCGCCGCTCTGTCCTTCCTCTGTGTCCTGGCCACAGCCGGCTAACATCGATAATACCATGATTCCAATTAAACAAACCGATATAACTTTTTTCATGATTTCCTCCTTCCAGGATATTTGCTATGGTAAAATTTCCGTCCCCAAATGATAGGGATCATGCGTCATGACAACAAAATCTGCCCGCTCTTTTACTAATTCAATACTGCTCCATATCTCCAGAATATTACAGAAACGGCCAGGCGGAGTAAAAGGCCAGCCATGTTCCTTATCTTCCTCCAGATTTTCCCGCAGAAACATAAGATCTCCTACAATCATATAATTTCCTTTTTCCGTATTTACGGAAACTGCGGAATGTCCTGGAGAATGCCCTGGCGTCGGAATTACGTAAATACCTTCTGCAATTTCTGTCTCTCCTTCCGTTAGTGTAAATTTTCTGCCCGCAAACGGCGGCGTAAGTCCAGTAGCCTTTGGATACTCATAGGAAGCCCAATAAAACGGGATTGGATTTAAAGCAAATTCATATTCCTTTCTGCTTACGATCAATTCTGCCTCTTTAAATTGTTCCAAATTAAAACAGTGATCCCAATGGAGATGAGTGAAAATAATCTTTTCGATCTCTGAAGTCTTAATCCCCATTTTGTGAAGTTGTTCGTGGATAGCCTGCCCGTTCTCTTGTCTGCCGTCATGATGATATTTCACTGAATGTTCTGTATCACTCATACCTGTGTCTACCAGGAATTTGTGACCGCCTCCCTCGATCAAAAAAGCAAATACAGGCATCTCCAATATCTTTCCAGTACCCTTGCGGAAGGTTGCGTAATTTCCTTTATCTAAATACTGGTAACCTGTTAAAATAGGCTTGATCGTATATGTCGTCATAATATGTCCCCTTTATTTGTCTAATGTTAAATTTTCTTCTTCAAATACCCGTTCCATATATTCTTTGGCAAGTTTATATTCTCTTTTCAAAATTTCTGGCTGGCTGTTAGGATCCCTATGGAAACCAGGGAAACCAGCCGCGCCGGGAACATCTTCTAATTCCAAAGAAATCGCTCCATTATATCCGATCTCAGAGAGCGCTCTTACCGTTGCGTTCCAATCAATCTTGCCCTTTCCCGGTCTCCAATGAGCATTGCTCTGCGCATCATTATCTGAAAAGTGCGCATGGAAAATACTTTTATTTACCTGATATACCACTACCTGCGCCATTTCCCCCATTGGGAACAAATGACTGGGATCAAGATTTAAACCGATATAGCGGTTATCCACTCTATCTAAAATGCGAAGCATTGAGTCGGCATTTTTCATAATTCGATGCGGATGAGGCTCTAAAGCCAGACGGACATCATATTCTTTACATACATCTGCCATATTGTTCAGAACTTCTATAAAATCCTCATAGTTCTTCTTAAAATCCGCTCCTTTAGGAATATCGACTGTCCAGGTCTGGCTTACTGGTCTTGTCTGCTCAAATGGAAATTCCAACTCAAATGGACAGGATGTACAAGTCGTCAAAAGATCTACGCCTAATTCCTTTGCTACTTCCACACTGGCGCGAAACTCATCCACACAGTTCTTCCGATCCTGCTCATAGATACTTGCCTGCCCTGATGGAAGGCAGAACAGATTCGTCAGTGTAAGCCCTCTATCAGCAATCAGTTTTCTTAGTTCCTTATTTGTCTTGGAGGTATAGTATTCTTTTCGGAACTCATTATTCCAAATCGTCAGCTCTACACCTTTAAATCCCAAATCCGCAATGCTGTTGATCGCCTCGTGATACGGCGGAGCCCAGCTAAAAACCCATGATGATGCACCTAAGAACATTTTGATTTCCTCCTATTTCTTCTCTACAAATTTTTTTGCGCTTTCAAAAGCTCTCTCATGAATGTCTTCAGAAGATTGTTCCCAATATTCTGGCCTGAACACCTCTACCGAACAATATCCGCAATATCCAATCTTATCCAGAAGATTCCTGGAAAGGTTTAAATCAATACATCCTTCAAATGGATATAAACGGTTTTTGTCCTGCAATTCTTCTGCCATACCTCTTTCACTGTCATTAATATGTACAATATAAAGTTTTTCCGCAGGTATGGATAGAATTTCATTCTGCGTGATCCCAGAACGCATGTAATGGAAGGTATCCAGCACAATCCCCAGATTTGGGGGACTTCCTGCCAGATCGATCAGTCTTAGAGCTTCCGTTGGCCCAGGTACCAGTGTATGTCCTCCGATCGGCTCAATCGCAAGTCTGATCCCTTTTTCTTCTGCTTTTTTTGCATACCAGGAAAACTCTTCTGCCTGCCGTTTCAGACCTTCTTCCACGCTCATCCACGCAGGTCTGAAATCTGGGCAAATCGTTAGAAGTCTGCATTGAATCCGATCCGCCGCATCAAGGGCACTTTTAAACTCTTCCCTTAGTTTTTCTGTATCTCGAAAAGCTGATACCAAAAACGGACATACACCTACAGGAATAATCCCACATCTTTCCATTTCCTCTGCCAGAGATTCTGCAGTATGATCTTTCAAATACGCTTTCAGCTTATCCCACCAGATTTCTACTCCGTCAAACCCGACTTTAGCCGCAAAGTGTATATCCTCTTCAAGAGAATATGGCATTGTGGTTGCTCCATTAATCGCTGTTAACAATTTTTCCTCCTTTCTGTGATATATCACAAATATATTTATATTATATTCTAACAATATCACTGCATTTTCACTTTGTCAATCATTTTTTTATTTTCCAAAAAATTGTCAAAAAAATAGCGCAAAGCGACAAGTTTAAATTGTCACTTCGCGCCACTTTCTATGCACTAATATATAAAGACTATTTCACTCCGCCAAACGGCAGATACTTCCCAAAAGCCGCCGGGATCGGATATTTCTCTTGGATTTCCTCCGGATGGATGAACAAAAATCCCTTTTCATTGGTCTTTTCCAATTCATCCACTCTCACCTCGTACCCGATCATATGCCATTCCACGTGGCTGAAAATGTGCTTCGCCTCCGGCAGTTTCTTGATCCTGACCGGCATAAGGCCAATCTCCTTGCTGTACTCTGTCACTTCTTTCCTGGACATATGCCCCAGATAATTAGGCAGTTCATACATGCCTGCCAGCAGTCCTTTATCCGGACGTTTGCAGATAGCAGTCTTCTCCCCGTCCCGGAATACCAGGATCGTGCGGTTCTCGTTCCGCCGGTCTTTTGCCTTGGTCTTTACCGGAAGTTCTTCAATCCTTCCCTCAATCCGGGCGCGGCACACATACGCCAGCGGACACTCTTCACATTTTGGCTGCCCGTTTGGCACGCACACAATTGCTCCCAGCTCGATCAGTCCTTGATTGAAATCGCTGGCCGCCTCAGCGGGAATCACTCGTTCCAGCTTCTCCTCCACCTGCTTTTTGGTACTCTGCTTCATAATATCGGAATCATCTCCGGTCAGCCGCATGATCACCCGCAGCACATTGCCGTCCACCGCCGGTTTCGGAATCCCGTAGGCAAACGAACAGATGGCTCCGGCCGTATAGCTGCCGATTCCTTTCAGAGAGCGAATGCCTTCATAGGTAACCGGAAACTCTCCGCCGTAATCTGCCATCACCTGCTGGGCGGCTTTCTGCATGTTCCGCACCCGGTTATAGTAGCCAAGCCCTTCCCATAATTTTAGCAACTGGTCTTCCGGCGCCTCCGCCAGATCCTTGACGGTAGGAAGCGCGGAAAGGAATCTTTGGTAATAAGGCTTTACCGCTTCTACTCTTGTCTGCTGGAGCATGATCTCCGATACCCACACATGATAGGGAGAAGGCTGGTTTCGCCAGGGCAGATCCCGGTGATGTTCCCGGTACCATTCTACCAGCGGCCCCCGGATTTCGTAGAGTTCCGGATCTTCTAAGACCACCGGCACAGGATCCGCCGCTTCGATCCGGTCCGGCTCCACCTGGCAGTCATAGGCCAGGATTTTTACTCCTGCCGCGGCCGCTTTTTTCAAGGCTTCTCCAAATTGGGGATGGGTATTTATATTTGGGGTAAAATATCGTACGTCTTTCATCTGGATCACAAAAAATACATACGCTTCATATCCATTTTCCATTGCCTGGATCAGTTCTTCCAGATGCTTCACCGCCCGTTCACTGGGCGCATCCGGGAAGCGCGCCGCCCCGTTGTCCTCCAGTGTCACACCTTTTACCTCGATCAGCGCCTTCTTTCCATCCGCCTCTACATACAGATCAAACCTGGAATTTCCATAGGTATATTCCGGCCGGATCCTTGTGATATTCTCGAATAAATGTCCTTTCTCCAGCCACTCCCGGACCACTTGATTGGGAATCTGGGAGTCCATGTTGATCAGACGGTTTTGCTTTTGTACCGCGATCAGATCCCATTTCGTCTTTCTCTCAGGGTTCTGTCCATCCTGGACATAAACTGCGGCTCCTGGAATCAGAAGTTCCCGGCATCGGCCTGTGTTTTTCACATGAACTGTTTCTTCCCTGTCATCAAGCTCCACATGGGCGATAAAACGATTGGGACGGTCTATAAACCTGCCTTCTTGGATCTTGTCATATTTCATCTTCCTGTCCTTCCTGTTTTCTTCCTTCTTGGTTCTTTTCCTCTTTAGCGCCGGCTAAAACAAAGGGCCTGAGATACACCCAGGCCCTGCCGTACGTATAGAACTCTGTTCGGCTTTTATTTTTCTTCTTTCTTGTCTTTTCCGGCTATCTGCTTTTCCTGCTTTTCCAGGAAATCCTGGATCGCTTCGTTCAGAGAAAGCATTTTTTCATCCAAAGTTGATACCATTTCCGCACATTCCCGCAGTTCCCGGCTGATATATTCTGGAGCGTTTCCCTCAAATTTATAATAAATTTTATGCTCCAGACTGGCCCAGAAGTCCATAGCAATCGTACGGATCTGTATTTCTACCTTCGTGTCCACCACGCTATCTGAAAGAAAGATTGGCACGGATACCAGCATATGATAGCTCTTATACCCGCTTTCCTTCGGGTTCTTGATATAATCTTTGATCGACAGGACCTTAAGATCACTTTGGTTGCCGATCATTTCCGCCAGTCGATAGATATCTGAGGTAAAAGAACAGATCAGCCGGACGCCCGCTATGTCGTTGACATATTTCACCATGTTTTCTATTGAAGTTTCATATCCGTACCTTCTCAACTTCTTGACGATACTTTCAGGGGTCTTCACCCTTGTCTTGATGTGTTCGATGGGGTTGTACTGATGGACATGCTGAAATTCATCATTCAAGATCTCCAGCTTGGTCCCCACTTTCTTTAACGCTGAAGTATAGAGAAACATGATCGTCTTCCAGCTGTCCACATCCTCATAATTCTTAATCGCATTCTGCAAGCACATCACTCCTCTCAAAAAGCCGAAGAGTTTATTCCGTATTGCTTAATAGTATACCATATAAGAAACAGAATTGTCTTGAATTTCATAGTAATTTAAGATTTAAACGTAACTATTCAACCTTACAGCTCGGATTCGCAGCTGCCGCTGCTTTTCCGCCACTATCGTGGCTAAATCCTCGCTTATGGCTAAACGCCATATGTCTGACTGATAAAAAACAGCCCCTTGCAAGTAAACTTGCCGTGCTGTTTTTTTCAGTCAGCCGCATGGCTGAATAGTTACTTTAAAACTCAATCCCCTCTCTTGCCGTTGTCCCCTGGTCATAAGGGTGTTTCACCTTGACCATCTCTGTCGCATAATCCGCAAGCTCCAACATCCGGTCCGATACTTCGTGTCCGGTCATAATGATCTCCAGTCCTCTTGGCTTATGTTGGAGAAAACTCATTAGTTTATCTTCATTCAGCAGGTTTAATTTTACCGCGCAGAGTATTTCATCCAAGAAAAGCACATCAAAAGGACTGCAGAACTTTACGATCTCATCCAGCGCCTTGGTGTTATAATGCTTTAGCTCTGCCTTTTCTTCCCCGTTCATCTGATTATAAAACTTCACCCGGTCCCGGCCGGGAAGGCAGGTAATATTAGGAACCTGTTCCAGAATCTTCCGCTCTCCGGAACTATTATTTTTTAAAAACTGGAAGACCAGCACTTTAAGATCTCTTCCAGCCGCCCGAATGACTTGGCCTACAGCCGCCGTTGTCTTTCCTTTTCCATTTCCGTAATAGATGTGTATCTTGCCGGTGCCTGTCATGGTTATTCCCCGCTTTCTCCTGTTGTTTTCCGCAGATCCGCATCAGAAAAGTGGATTGCCTGTCTCTATTTCCTTTGCAGCCTTCCACATAAAAACTGCTGGTATAATAAAAATCATTGTTTTTATTATACCAGCAGTTTCTTATCAATTACAACTCTAGTTTCATTTCTCCAAATTGGATCCAGCCTTTTTTCCTCATAAACTCGGATACTGCCAGCGTCACCGCCGCCGGAAGGAGGATCTGGATCACAAGGATCTTCACCAGCACGGCCATAGCCGGCTCTGTCTGGATCATGGTCTGCCATGTCATGATCTGGCCTACCAGCCCGGCTGTTCCCATTCCCGATCCAGTCGCGTTGCTGGTCATGTGGAGCACCATTGTGCCAACAGGCCCAAGCACCGCGCTGGAAATGATCGCCGGAAGCCAGATCACTGGTTTTTTCACAATATTGGGAACCTGCAGCATGGATGTCCCGATCCCTTGGGCCAGCAGGCCGCCAATCTTATTTTCCCGGTAGCTGGCCACCGCAAATCCTACCATGTTGCAGCAACAGCCCACGGTTGCCGCTCCCGCCGCAAGACCTGACAGATTTAAAATGATACCCAGAGCCGCGGAACTGATCGGCAGGGTCAGGATCATTCCCATCAGTACGGAAACCACGATCCCCATCAAAAATGGCTGCTGTTCTGTCCCCCAGTTAATCAGGGATCCCAGCCAATTCATGAAGCCAGAGATCGGCGGTCCTACCAGCAGTCCAATTGCCGATCCAGTTCCGATGGCCACCAGAGGCGTCACCAAAATATCCACCTTGGTCCGCCCGGATACCAAATGTCCAAAGAAGATCCCTACATATGCCGCGATAAACGCCCCTAACGGCTCTCCCGGTCCGGCATAGATCATCGAACCTTCTGCCAGTACAGTTCCGGCCAGCAGATTACTGGCAAATGCGCCCACCATCCCGGCCGTGGCCGCGGAGATCACCACTAAGGGAGATTCTTTGAATTTATATGCCACCGCGGCGCCGATCCCGGCGCCCGTCAGAGAAGCGGCCACCTTTCCGATCACAAAGACAAAATCTCCTGCGGTTCCCCCTATCAAAGTTCCGATCTGCTGGATGATCGTCCCGATGATCAAGGTCGCGAAAAGCCCCTGAGCCATGGCGCTCAATCCCTCAATAAAGATTCTGTCCAGCATCTTCTTCAGTTTTTCCATGTTCTTTCTCCTTCACTTTGCAATAACTATGTGAAACATTGTAACGACATGTGTCTTGTCACCAGACAAGTTTATCATGTTATTTATATGAAATCAAGAAAAAGAACATTTGCTTTTATCTTTCTATTTTTCTATCCACACCATCATTGCCTCGTAAGGGCGCAGAATACCGCCTGCCGGCAGCGACTCATAATTGTGGATCAAAATCTGCTCTTCCCGGCAATCTTCCAGGAGTTCACAGGAAACCGGCTCTCCTGTAAAGTTCGCCAGCATCCGCATCGTTTTGCCATCCGCGTTTCTTTCATAAGCGAAAATCGCCGGATCATTTTCCAGCAGAAGCTGAAAATCCCCGTTCACAAAAATATCCTGTTCTTTCCTAAGGCGGATCAGTTTCTGGTAATAGTGATAAACAGAATCCGGATCTTCCATCTCTTTCTTTACATTGATCTCGGTATAATTAGGATTTACTTCTATCCAGGGCGTTCCCGCGGTAAATCCAGCGTTCTTTTCCTCATCCCACTGCATCGGCGTCCGGGCGTTATCCCTTCCCTTTGCGTAAATGGATTTCATGATCTCCGATTCCGGATACCCTTTCTCCATCCGCTCTTTATACATATTCAGCGTCTCAATGTCCCGGTAGTGGCTGATATCCGCAAATCGCACATTTGTCATGCCAAGCTCTTCTCCCTGGTAAATGTAAGGCGTTCCCTTCATACCATGGAGCACCGTGGCCAGCATTTTCGCGGACTCCACGCGGTATTTCCCGTCATCCCCCCAGCGGGAGACGATCCTTGGCAGATCGTGGTTATCCCAGAACAGACTGTTCCAGCCCTTGTCCATCAGTTCCGTCTGCCATTTTGCCAGGTTCCGTTTCAATTTCACAAAAGGCAGCGGCGCCAGGTCCCATTTTTCTTTTCCTTCTTCCTGATCCAGTAAAATATGCTCAAACTGGAACACCATCGAAAATTCACTTCCATCTGGATTGCTGTACAGCTTGGCCCGCTCCACATCGGCGCCCCAGGCCTCCCCTACTGTGATCAGATCTCCCTTTTGGAAAGTCTCTTTACTCAGTTCCCGCAGAAATTCATGGAGCCGCGGTCCATTGTTGGTGATCCCCTGATCCGGTTCCTTGGCAATCTGGTCGATCACATCCAGCCGGAACCCGCCTACGCCTTTTTCCATCCACCACAGGATCATATCATAGATCTCCCGGCGCACCTTGGGGTTCTCCCAGTTCAGATCCGGCTGTTTCACAGAAAACTGGTGGAAATAATACTGGCCGATTTCCGGCACCCACTCCCAGGCCGGGCCGCCAAATACAGATTTCATCTCATTAGGAAGAACGCCTTCCTTCCCATCTCTCCACACATAATAATCATGATAAGGATTGTCCTTGCTTTTCTTTGCCTCCTGGAACCAGCGGTGCTCGTCAGAAGAATGATTCAGTACCAGATCCATCACAATACGGATATTCCGCTTCCCAGCTTCCTGGATCAGCCGCTCCATATCTTCCAGATTTCCAAACATGGGATCAATATCCTGGTAATCGGAAATGTCATATCCATTATCATCCTGTGGCGACCGGTAGACCGGCGAAAGCCAAACTGCATCGATACCTAAATCCGCCAGATAATCCAATCGGCTGGTGATCCCCGGAATATCTCCGATCCCATCTCCGTTGCTATCCTGGAAACTCCTGGGGTAAATCTGATAAACCACCGCTTTCTGCCACCATTTTTCCTGCTTCTTCATCATCTGTGTATCCTCCTTT
Source organism: uncultured Mordavella sp. (assembly GCA_902406105.1). Taxonomy (GTDB): domain Bacteria; phylum Bacillota; class Clostridia; order Lachnospirales; family Lachnospiraceae; genus Massilistercora. Next base: position 7,267 of record CABPCP010000024.1, on the reverse strand, counting down.
TTCAGTTGGGGCCGGGGGATTTTTAAAAAGCCCCCGGCCCCAATTAAAAATGCCCTGTCCCTTTTTGATATTCAACAGTTTCTCACTCTATCGCTCCTGCATCTGATGATGGTATTCTTCAAGAGCTTTTTTCATCCTCGCCATGTCCGGCATCCGCCACTCCCAGTTTGGTGAGCCTACCGTCCCCGGTGTATTGATATGTCCTTCCCGGCCAAGTCCCAGAATGTCAGCCATAGGCACAACCGCATATTCCGCCCGGCTCTTCCAAGTATACCCAAGGAGCCGGTCTTTTATGCTGCCCTGGCCAAAGCCCTTGCGTTTCAGGAAACGGCGCAATTTGCGCTTTGCTGCCGTTGTCAGTCCCTGATACCATTCCATCAGCGTGTCATTGTCATGCGTTCCTGTATAAATGATCATGTTTTCTACATCATGGAACTCATCGTAAGCGTATTTTCCGTCCGTTTTCAAAGAGAAAATTAGAATTTTCATCCCCTTCAGATGATAATGCTCCTTCAGTGTCAGTACCTCTGGCCGCAGATCTCCCAGGTCTTCTGCTACCAGGCTGACTCCCGGAATTTTCTCCAACAGAGTATCTATCACTTCATATCCGGGCGCCTCTACCCACTCGCCCTCAATTGCGGTAGGGCAGGACGCTGGAATCTTCCAGTACGTGTCGAATGCCCGGAAATGGTCGATTCGGATGATATCAAAAAGCTTTTGATTATAACCAATCCGATCTACCCAAAATTGGTATCCGTTCTTCTTCATATAGTCCCAATCGTAAATGGGATTGCCCCACCGCTGTCCGGTAGCGCTGAAATAGTCTGGCGGCACTCCCGCGATAAACACGGCTCTTCCGTCCCGATCCAAAAGGAAATTCTTCTTTCCCGCCCACACGTCCACAGAGTCAATTCCCACATAGAACGGCACATCCCCCATAATTCGGATTCCCTGTTCACTGGCCTTTTCTTTTACCCGCATCCACTGGCGGAAAAATTCATACTGGAGGAACATCTGATATTTGGCTTCCGCCTCCTCTGCTTTTGAAAGAACTCTTCTTTCTTCCGGCCAGTTTTTATCTTCTTCCTTCCACTCGTTCCAGCATTTTCCCTCATTGGTCTGCTTCAGGGCCTGGAACACGCCGTACTCTCTTACCCAAGATTGAGCGGAAAATTTTTGATAATCTTCTGCCATTTTCAAATCATTCTGAAGTACGGACTCAAAATTTTCAAAGGCTTCCCGCAAGTACGGCTCCTTGAACGCCCGCACTTCCTCGTAACGCACCCGCCGCTCTTGTTCTAAAAACGCTTCCGGCCGTTTATCTAACAGTCTTTCCTCACAAAGCAGCTCTAAACTGATATAGATTTCATCCCCCGCACAGGAGGAATAGGGCTGATAAGGCGAGTTTCCATAGCCCACTGGGTTCAGCGGCAGTATTTGCCAGATTTTCACGCCGTTCCTGCCAAGAAGTTCGATGAATTCATACGCCTGTCTGCCCAGCTCTCCCACGCCGGTCTGGGAGGGGAGGGCAAAGACGGGCATCAGGATGCCTGATTCTCTCATGGTTTACCCCTTTCAATAACTCTATTTATGGTTTTATTTTATCCGATTGTGGAAGCTTTTTCAATTCACGTTTGTGACCTTCAACTATACTAAATTGACATTTTATGTGCTTGGGATTTCACTCTTACGAAATCGACATTTTATCCTATGGAAATACCATATATCCTTGATTCAGACTAAGGTGGGCCTTCAACCTATGCGGAGATATAAATTTAGAAAATATATACCAGTCGCTTTGCTCCAGCCATAGTACGTCATCCATTCAGGGTCTTGTTCTTCCGGGGGTTCCTTGTCCAAGTATTTATAATCGCCAAATCCTTCTGGACATCCCGCCCAAAAAGATTTATATTGATACTATCCGATTATTACGAGGTGATGACTATGTTCCGTTTGTGGGGAAAAGAGTGGAAGAGCAACCATCTGGTGCGGGACACCGTAATCTGCGACAAGACCGATGATACCAGAACCCACAAGATCTTTCACGCCCTGGAAGAAATCTGCTACGAATTCGATCTGAGCAAGCCTATCTGGCTGGATTCCACCATAGAAGAATTCAAGCGCCACAGCAAAGCCCGATTCTATCAAGATAATTTCGTAGACTCCATTGACTTTGATTATCTGGAAATTGAGGTTATCGAAGAATAGAAATGCCAAAATTCTGGAAAGGAGACGGTTCCTATGATTTCTATCCCTGGTCTTTCCATAAAATATCTGAAGCGGCAGCCTTACAGCGGCTCACACCGCGGAATGAGATTCCGCCTGCATGTTCCCAAAGACAGCGAAACGATGAATGTCTGCATCTATGCGGAACCCTGGTGTTTCGATGCCGCTCCAGAGGAAGAAAAGACGCTTCGGGAATTTCCATTTACCCAGGAGGGTCTGGATGAGGCAGTCCAGTGGCTGAACCATTCCTACGAAGAAAATATCGAATACTGGAAAAAGCAAAAGAAACAGAAATGATAAATTTCACTCTTCACCTTCTACTTTCCTATTTTTGCTACATATTCTCTTTTATAGTTATCATTAAACTAGAATGCTGTTTTTTGAAATACTAAAAACAGCATACACTAATCAAAAAATGAATGGAGCCAAAGCATACGAAGCGTTGTTTTTCCGACATTATGCCAATTATGCATTCGCGTTGATGCAAAGTGTATAGAATCATCTTTTTTAAGTATAAAAGTATTTTCATCATCGAGAGTGACTTGAAGCTTTCCTTCAATAACATATATAAATTCTTGCCCGTTCATATGCTTATGAGATTTAAAATCACCACATCCCGCTGCAACATTAAATATAATAGGTTCAAATCCGTCAGAATTCGTCAGCGCTTTTAGTTCCACACCATTTAACAGCGTATCCATAGGTATTCCGTTTCCGCTACGTACAACCTCATTTACTTCTTGATTTTTTACATTGAGAAATGTAAGCATAGATTCCCCGTAGAATTTTGTAAGATTTTCAAGTAAATCAAGAGATATATTTGCCTGACCATTTTCTATCCTACATAGATATGAAACAGAAATCCCTACTGTATTAGCTACTTCTTCGAGTGTATATCCACAGTCTTCCCGATATTTTTTTAATTTCTGGTAATATACTTCCCTTGGACAACTCTCTTTTACAGGTATTGCAGTGTTGACATCTCCCGCAAGAATTTTCTTTATAAGTACCATACTCATATTCTCCTCAATAGAGTATTTTTTTATCCGCTTCAGAAGTTCGATATCATGTACGCTGAATATTCTGTAATTGTTACTGCTACGTTTTGCAGTAAAAAGTCCCTCTTTTTCCCAATTCCGTATGGTAGCTGGCACCACATCAAGTACTTTTGCCACATGATTGATGTTAAAATACATTTCTCTGTTTTTATCTTGCATATTGACTTTTTTAGAAGATACATTGACATCCCGCTCTTTCATGCCTGTTACAGCCTCCTTTCTTATACGTATTGTACCCAAATTGTTGGCGCGACAGCGGCTTCCTAACACGTTCCCCATTCCCTTTCGCTGAAAAAAGCAGTTTTGTATTTATATTATGTTGTATTATTAAGTTACCATCCAAAACAACCTCATAAACCACTAACCGCTATGACCAGTTTAACATGAATTTTTAGGCCCAACAACTACATGCCTTACCTTTTCCAAGACTGTCGTCTTAAAATATTTTTCTCTCATTTATCACTTACATTCTTTCGAGGTACTCCCGCCAAAGGTTATTTATTGTTCGCAATTAATTTCACAAACAGCAGGAAGAAGTCACCTGGGATGAATTCAGGAATTTTATCCGTTGATTTCACAAAAATCTTCCCTTTCTATCTGCTCCATTAACCAATGTATCCCCACTTCATTTTTTCAGGCATGTGCTGCATACCCATAAACCCCAACTTCTCTCCCCATACATAAGTTTGATTCCCGTTTTCACTATTCCTGTTACATTTTCTCATTCTGACTCAACCACAGGTTATAAACTCTAAAAACATTTATGAAGTATATAAACTTTGTTCTAACATTATAAAAATAATTGACAATGTTAAGATAAAAAAATATACTTTAACCAAGAATCAAGGTATAAGCGCTATAACCTAAAGGAACCAAATGTAACAAATCGCGCGCGGTAGATCTTATAGGAAAGGAGAATGAGAATGTCTACCAAAGATCTTAGAAGAGAATTGGGCAGAAAAGAATTGTTTGGTATTGCTTGCGGTAATATTATAGGCTCAGGAATAATGATCCTTGTAGGTACCGGTATCGGAATAACCGGAAGAAGTGTAAATCTTGCCTTTGTCTTAGCTGCGATTTTTGTAGTGCTTTCCAGCATACCGATGTTGTTTATGACCAACTGCGTCCGACTACGTGGTGGCGAATATACACAGGGTTATATGCTTTGCGGTCCCAAATTTGCTGGATTTTGGACGATCGTATATAGCGTAAGAAATATAACACTGTCTGTGTACGCTCTGTCCTTTGCGGATTATGTGCTATCACTTTTTCCGAATCTTCCTCATAAAGTCATCGCTATAGTTGTTGCAACAGCCTTTTTCGTACTCAATGTTTTTCCAACTAAATATATGGCTAAGGTTCAGAATCTGATGATGGTTTTCCTGATTGCAGCTCTTGTGATATTCGTTATTTGGGGCTGGAATGATATTCAACCGGGATATTTCGAAAACGATTTCACTACAGATGGTCTGTACGGATTTACATACGCCGCCGCTTTTCTCACTTTTGCTGTAATGGGCGCAAACGGTCTGTTCCAGTTAGGTGGAGAGTGTAAAAATCCAAAGAGAGACATCCCGTTTGTATTTATTGTTTCTACGTTAAGTGTAGCAATCCTTTATGCATTAATCGCAACCGTTGCCGCTGGAGTTCTGCCAATAGATCAGGTGGCAAATCAGAATTTGTCCGTTGTAGCACAAAAAATACTTCCCAAGGCTTTGTATCTGTTCTTTATAATCGGTGGAGCGTGGTGTGCTATTGCCACAACACTTAATGCAAATATCGCTTGGGTAACAAAACCGCTGATCCAGGCTGCAGAAGATGGCTGGATTCCAAAAAAGCTAGCTACACTTCATCCCAAATTCAAAACTCCCGTCTACCTCTTGGCAGTATTTTACATAATAACAATAGTGCCAATTTTGACGGATATAAGTTTAGAAAATTTGGCTAATCTGGTCTTAGTAATGCAGTTTGTTATGATGATATTCACTTCGATTGCAACGATAAAACTTCCAAAACTGCTGCCAGAAGAATGGGCGGCTTCGCCATTCAAATGCAGTCAAGGACTATTAACTTTCTTCTGTGTATTGGCTACCATAGTTCTGGTAATCCAAGCATGGCTTAACTTTACATCTTTAACCACCACATTAAAGGTTGGACAAATCGGCTTCATTATCGTTGCCTACTTGTACGCCCATCTAAGATATAAAAGTGGAAAAGTAAAGATGACGGTAAGCTACGATAAAGATTAAAAAATAATTATATAAAGGAGGAAAAAATAATGTATAACTTTGAATCTTCGTATGAATTCGCAGAAAAAAAGGACAGGGAAGATAAACTTGCCAAGTTTCGTGACAGGTTTTATCTACAGGAAGGCATCATCTATATGGATGGCAATTCCTTAGGGCTCTGCTCTAAAGATGCCGAGGAATATGTGGCAAAAGCCATGAAGGACTGGAAGGAAGCTGGTATCAATATGTGGTCCGACAGAGGATACTTTCTATATCAGGATACTCTCGGAGCTTTGATCGCACCTTTAATCGGAGCTAATCCTGATGAGGTGACTGTCTGCACCAATACCACAATTAATGTACACCAAGGAATTGCTACATTCTATCACCCAAAAGATAACAGAAATAAAATCCTTATGGATAATCTCAATTTCCCTACAGACAGGTATGCCGTTTATAGTCAAATCAGACTTCATGGTCTAGATCCAGAAGAATGCCTCAAAATTGTAGAAAGCCGTGACGGGAAGTATCTCAATACTGATGATATCATCGCAGCCATGACTGATGATGTGTGTGTTGCTCTTTTCCCATCTGTCCTTTACCGGAGTGCTCAGCTTCTGGACATGAAACGCATTACAAAAGCGGCCCATGACAAAGGAATCTATATTGGTTGGGATTTGTGTCATTCTATTGGAGCAGTTCCTCACGATTTCAAAGATATCGCACCGGATTTCGCTGTATGGTGTAACTACAAATATCTCAACGGCGGCCCTGGCGCTATCGCAGGATTTTATATCAATCGTCAGCATTTTTCTATGGAACCGGGACTTGCAGGCTGGCATGGAAACGTAAAAGAGACGCAATTTGAATTGAGACAATATTTTGAACATGCACCGTACGCTGGTGGTTGGCAGACAGGCTCGCAGCCAGTACTTTCAATGGCACCTATCGAGGGTAGTTTAAAAATGTATGCAGAAGCAGGAATAGATAATATTCGCGAAAAGTCTCTTGACTTAACTGCTTATCTAATGTATCTGATTGAAGAAAAGCTGGCCAAATACGGTTTCCGTATCGGAAATCCTCCTGCCGACAGTATGATGAGAGGTGGCCATGTAGCTCTTGAACACGATGATGCCATCCGGATAAACGCAGCGCTTAAAGCAGAAGGCGTAATCCCGGACTTTAGATATCCTGATGTCATTAGACTTGCTCCTATTGCGCTTTATACGTCTTACAAGGATGTCTATGAAATGGTTGAGCGCATAATCGATATTATGGAAAGCAAGAAATATGAAAACTTCGAGAACAAAACAGGTACTGTAGCATAATATCTGTCCAGCACATATCCGCAATCATTTTCAAAATCATTTTTTCATCTTTGGATCGAAAATCAAAGAAGCCAGATAGCCAAAAATCAGCGCCGCCGAAATCCCGGCGGCGCTTGCTTTAAATCCGCCAAGAAAAATCCCTATCAATCCTTCCTTGTCCACCGCTTCCCGGACACCATTCCACAGAAGATTCCCAAAACCGATCAACGGCACACTGGCGCCAGCCCCAGCGAATTCCTGAAAGGGCTGGTATATCTGCAGCGCGCCTAAAACCGCACCGCTGCATACCAGCAGCACCATGATCCGGCCCGGCATAAGCTTAGTCCGGTCCAGCAGAATCTGTACCAGTGCGCAAATCAATCCTCCGATCAAAAAAGCCTTGAGATAGTCCATATTGTCCCTCCTTTTCAGTTGGGGCCGGGGGATT
>CABPCP010000023.1 GCA_902406105.1 uncultured Mordavella sp. | reverse complement strand
CTTCTCCTCCATCTCCGGATATTTCCTGCCGGAAAGTACCAGCGGCAGGAAGATATTATCCTTAAGAGAAAACGTATCCAAAAGATTAAAGTCCTGAAACACGAACCCCAGGTTCTGCCTCCGAAACGCCGCGATCTCTTTTTCCTTGACACTGCTTAAATCCCGCCCTTTCAGATAGACCTTTCCGCCGGTGGGCCGGTCCAGCGCCGCCAGAATATTTAAAAGCGTGGTCTTGCCGGAGCCAGACTCTCCCATGATCGCCACATATTCCCGCGGCTCTACAGAGAAATTCACATCTCTTAACGCCTCTACCTGGTTTCCTCCAAACCGGGTGGTATATATCTTCTTTACATTTTTTACATCCAATAACGCCATGTTTTTCCCGTCCTTTCCTTGTCTTTTTTTCATTACAAGGTTATTATAGAAAAAGGGAAAATGTACTGCCATTGATTTGGATTACATTTTCCCTTTCAATCTTACAAAAATGTACGGTTCTTATTCCAGACGGTAGGTATCGCGGTCCAGCCGCAGATAGACGCTGGTCCCCTGTCCCACCTGAGAACGGATCTCAATCTTGTGCCCCAGCCGGTCCAATATAGATTTGCACAGATACAGCCCGATTCCGGTAGATTTCTTATCTCTGCGCCCGTTATAACCGGTAAATCCTTTTTCAAACACTCTGGGCAGGTCCTCCGGCGAAATTCCGATCCCAGTGTCCCGGATCACCAGCGCATCCTCCTCCATATAGATGGAAATGCTCCCCTTTTTCGTATATTTTAACCCATTAGAAAGAATCTGTTCGATCACAAAGACCAGCCATTTTTCATCGGTCAGCACCCGCTTCCCGGTTTCTTGAAAGTCCAGTCTGATCTTCCTTAAAATAAACATTTTAGAATATTTGCGGATTGCCTGGCGGATCACGTCATCCAGCTGATATTCCTGAAAATCAAGATCTGAAGACATATCCCCCATCCGCAGATAGAGAAGGACCATTTCTACATACTGCTCGATCTTAAAAAGTTCCACCTTCATGTCGCGCCTCAGCGCCGACTCCTTATCTCCTTCCTCTTCCCAGGACTGGAGCAGTATCCGCATAGCGGCGATAGGCGTCTTGATCTGATGAACCCACATGCCGTAATAATCCGCCGTCTCCTGCTTGGAAATCCGCATATCGGATTCAATCTCCAGTTTATCTTCATAAAGCCTGCGCAGGATATTCTGGTAGTCTTCTTCGATCAATGTGCCTGGGGCCGGCATGCCTTCCAGCTCTGTAATGATCTTCTGCTCTGTCTCCACAAGGGCGCGATGTCTTCCATAATATCGGATGAATCCCGCCACTCCATATACAAGCACCCAGACAAACGTCAGAAGAAATCCGTACTTTACCGCTTCCAGTTCAATATTATAGAGATAGAAGACCACAATAAAAACGCCCGCAAATCCTGCGTACAGACAGATATCCTTGATATGTTCCCTGCAAAATCTTCCCAGAATCCTCATTTTTTCTCTCCTTAAGACGTCAATCGTTTCAGCACATCCCTGATCAGCCGGTAAAATCGTTCAAAGGATTCTAAAGACAAGGATTCTTCCGGCGTATGGCAGTTCCGGATATCCGGGCCTACCGCGATACAGTCCAATTCTGGAATAGCCTGGCAAAATAAGCCGCATTCCAATCCCGCGTGGATGCCCTCGATCTTCAGCTCTTTCCCGAACAGGGCCTGATAACTTTCCTGGAAAATCCGACGGATCTTGGAATCTTCCCGGTAAGCCCACCCCGGATAAACTCCGCTTATCTCTGCCGCGAATCCAAAGACAGCGCCAAGAACTGTCAGTTTCTCTTTTATTTCTTCCTGGATCGAATCCACCGAGGATCTGGGGGAAAAGATGATCCGCAGAGATTCTTCCTCTGTCCTTGCCGCTGCCAGATTGGTGGAAGCCACCACAAATCCTTCTAGACTGAGACTGCGCTTCTGCACCCCATTGGGCGCCAGATAGACGGCTTCCACAAATGCCCTTCCATCTTCCGCTGAAAGTACCGGTCCCTCCTTTTCCTGCTCCACAGTTACTTGACAGGTAAAACCTGGTTCTTCCCCGGACAATTCCTCTTGCAGCATCCGGATCTTAGTCTTGCAAAATTCCTTCGCCTGCTCTGCTTCCTCTGACCGCGCAAAAATCAGCGCCGCCGCACATTCCCGCGGAATGGCGTTCTCCTTATCGCCTCCCTGGAAATTCGCAAGCCTTCCCTGAAATTTTCCTTCCCTTTTCGTCCCCTCCGGGGCTTCCAAAAACGGATGGATCAGACGGGCCATCAGCCGGTTGGCGTTCTGCCGCTCTTTGCCAATATCCATCCCCGAATGACCTCCCATAAGGCCGGAGATCTCAAGACGCAGCAGGGTTCCTGTCTTCCGCTCCCAGTTTGCCGGCCGGATCAGTTCCAGATGCAGTCCGCCGGCGCAGCTTACAGTGGCTGTGCCTTCTTCCTCCGAATCCATGTTGATCATGGTCCTGGCCTGGATCAGTGACTTGTCCAGCCCATTTGCCCCGATCAGTCCCACCTCTTCCTGAGCGGTAAACACACATTCCAGCGGAGGATGGATGAGCGCGCCGTCATCCAGCACTGCCAGCATAGCGGCTATCGCCGCCCCGTTGTCCGCTCCCAAAGTTGTTCCGTCCGCTTTCAGAAGGCCGTCTTCCTCCACCAGGGAAATCCCCTCTCTGGCAAAATCATGTTTTACTTCCCTGCGTTTCTCACATACCATATCCGTATGGCCCTGAAGCATAACTGGCGGCAGATCTTCCGCCCCTTTGCTCCCGACTTTTTTGATCACCACATTATGGAGTTCGTCCCTATAACACCAAAGCCCTCTCTTTTGGGCAAAATCTTCCAGATACTTTCCGATCTGTTCCTCATTTCCAGATCCCCTTGGAATTTTGCTGATCTCACGGAAAAAATATAATAATTTCTCCTTATCTCCATCTGTCCGGTTCATATGCTCCGTCCTCCTTGTCTGATCTTTTCGTCCGTTTATCTTTTCGTCTTTTTATGCTTTCAGAAAGTATCCAACGCCCTTTTTCGTCCGGATCAGGTCTTTTGCCCCCAGGCTCTCCAGTTTCTTCCGAAGCCTTGCCACGTTGACCGTAAGAGTATTGTCATCGATAAATTCGTCGCTCTCCCAAAGTCTTGCGATGATCTCGTCTCTGGAAACGATTTTCTCCGCGTTTTCCATTAAGATCTGCAAAATACGAAACTCATTTTTCGTCAGCTCCAGCTTTTCCCCCTGGAAAGTCACCGTAGCATCGCCCAGATTCAGAAGAAGCCCCTGATAGTCCATAATATTGACTGCTCCCTGAAGAGAATAAACTCTGCGCAGGACCGCCTGTATCTTCGCCGTCACCACGCCCAGGTCAAAAGGTTTCTCAATAAATTCGTCCCCGCCCATGTTCATGGCCATCACAATATTCATATTATCATTGGCAGAAGATAAGAAAATGATCGGCACATTGGAAAGTTTGCGGATCTCCTGACACCAGTAGAACCCGTTATAGAATGGCAGTACGATATCCAGCAGGACCAGTTGGGGCTCAAATCTCCCAAACTGCTCCATTACATTTTTAAAATCTTCCGCATACTCCACTTCATAGTTCCACCGCCGCAGATGGGCCGCCAAATTTTCCGCGATAGTCCTGTCGTCTTCCACGATCAAAATCTTGTACATTTTCTCTGCTCCCGCCACTGAAAAGGGGCTGTCGCGCCAGCTTAAGGATGAAGTCCTTCCCTTCAGCCGGACGATGCCCCGTATCATATTTGTCTCTATGGTAAATGTTTCTCTCTTATTTGTCAAATGCTCAATGGAAGTAATGATCCCCGATCTTCATTCCCTGGCTCCCCTGGTCAAAGTACAGACAGTTTCCAACCGGGTTTGCGCCGGCCAGCGCATCGCGCGCCGCGCTCATGGCGGAATCCGTATATCCCTCACTTTGCACCACCTGATCCAGCCATCCGCTGCCCGCAGGCGTAAATTGTCCCTTCTGATAGATCACTTCCTGGATGGTATCTGGAAATGATCCGCTCCTCACCCGGTTCATCACCACCGCGCCTACGGCTACCTGGCCCTCATACGGCTGGTTTCCCGCCTCGCAGAAAATGATGGAGGCAAGAAGTTTCAAGGTGTTTTCTGAGGCAGACACTGCTTCTCCTTGACCCGTCTTTCCCTTCGCGGCTTGCGCCGCCGCTTTCGTTTCCTTTTCCTGCCGGGCTTTCGCATTGGCCTTTGTCTGGGCAAACACCGCCTCCATTTGGGCCGTCTCTTCTCTCTCTATTACAGCCCCTGGTGATTCCAGAATCAGCTTACAGGCCTCAGTTCCAGGAACTTCCATCTGTGTCTGTCCCAACTGCTCCAGAGCCACAGACTCTTTTATCTTCTCCGGGTAAACCAGCGCCGCGCGCTCCGCAAAACCCGCCGTAGACAAAACACTGGCAGAAAACAGCAAAAAAGCGGCGTACCTTTTCCCGTTTTTCCACATAATACCCAAAACCTCCAATCCACTTCCAAAAATACAGAAGTCGTCTTCCCTAAAAGTATATTCAAAAATTGCAATTCTATTACAAATATTACAAAATTGTTACAATTTCATTTGGGTACAGGGCAAAATGCGAAAAGGTACACCCCATCGGGCGATTTGGTACAGGGCAAAACGTAATCCGGGACGTAGCCTTTTGCAAAAAGGCTACGTCCCGGATTACCACGTCCCGGATTACCGCCGCATTACTCTTTTCTGCTATACGCCCGGCCAGCCAGCAGCAAAAATAATGGTATTTCTACCGCCGCCGAACTCATCATCAAATAAGGCAGCCAGATATGGATATTTCCAATTTGCGCAAAGTTCGTGCCTTCCAGCTCGAACAAAAAGCTATTGGACAATCCCGCTCCGCCGCTTGGCAGGATGGAACGCAGGATCTCCGCCACATTTGCGTTGGAGATCATATAGATAACGGTAGGAAGCAGGCACAGGAATACGGAAATGATCATGGCCGTGTGTACGTTTCTGCTTTTGGCGGATACATAGAGAACACAGCTTACTGAGGCCGCCAGTGTAAGGAATCCTCCCAATATGGTGACTGCCTGGGTCTGTCCAATGGTTAGATCCGGCAGCTTAAAGACTGATCCCATCATCTGGATCGAAGTGGAAAGCCCCTCCCATCCAAAGGCAAAGTTCGTGACCAGCATAAAGATGGCCGATCCTGCCGCGAATGTCCCCGCAAATAAGATCAAAACCGCTCCCATTTTCACTGCCGCCAGCTTCCATCTCCCGTATTTGGCGCAGCGCAGGATATGGTCAGCTCCAGTCTGATACTCCGCGGAAAAGGACTGGGCCGCAATGACCGCATAAAGAAACAGGAGCAGAAAGAAATACAGTATCAGATAATCAAAGGATTCTGAAGAATATCCAGGCACATAAGTAAATGGCGTTTCCACCTGCGCAGTCATTTCCCGGATCTGTTCCTGGATCTCCTTATTTTCTTCCTGCTGAGCAAAAGCTTCACTCCATTTTTCATAGTAATCTTCCCCGTCTTCCTCATGGATATCCTGATCCGTCATGGTCAGAAGATAGGTCTGGGGCGATGCCAGCCAGTCGGATGAGTTCAGGATATCATAAATGGGTTCAATCTTCTCCAAATATACCTGCATCGGCACTTCCGGCGGAAAAATGGAACCATATTCCTGGTAAACCTCCCGAAAGGTCTTGATGGCGTTTTTCACCTTTTCTTCCGTCACCTTTCCCGCCACGGCGCTTTTTCGCTCTTTTTCCGCTCGGATCGCCGCGGTTCCAGTCACCTCCGATATATTTCCCTGTTCATCCATCACATAAGAATTCACAAATGTGATCGGAAAATAGGCCATAACGCCGGATAACAGTATGGCCGCGCAGAGCAAAATCCCAACCGTTTTCGTCTTCAGCAGACGTTTTAATTCTAAACCCAACATTCTCATAAATGTTCCCCCTCTCCCGCGCTTTCTGGAAACAGCCACAGATACAGGTCTTCCATCCTGGCCTCCGCCCTCTGGGAGCCTGGGACCGCTGGGTTTTGAGACAGATACCGGATATTCAGGCTTCCGTCCCCTCCATTATATACATTTACCATTAATAGTTTGCGCTCGTAAGCAGCCAGATCTCCCGCGCCGATCTTCGCTGTCCAGACTTTTCCCTCTACTTCCCGGACCAATTCTTCCGTTGCTCCCTCTGCGATGATCTTCCCATTTTTCATGATCGCGTTCTGGGAGGCAATATACTCTACGTCAGAAACAATATGGGTAGAGATCAGGACGATCCGGCCATGGGAAAACTCCGACAAAAGGTTGCGGAACCGCACCCGTTCTCCAGGATCCAATCCGCTGGTCGGCTCATCCAGTACCAGGATCTCCGGTTCGTTTAAAAGGGCCTGGGCAATCCCTACCCTCCGCCGCATCCCTCCGGAAAGCCTGGCGATCTTCTTCTTTCTCACATCCCCCAGGGAAAGCTGTTCCAGAAGCTCTGTGATCCGCTGCTTGGAATCCTGCCTGGAAAGTCCTTTTAAAGCCGCCACATATTCTAAATAGTCCCACACAGAAAATCCCGGATAAAATCCAAATTCCTGCGGCAAATAACCGAAAATATCCCGGTAGGACTCTCCTAGATCTCCAATTTTCATTCCATCATAGCGGATTTCCCCAGAAGTAGGGGACTGGATGCCGGCAATCATGCGCATCAGCGTAGTTTTCCCGGCTCCATTGGCTCCCAGCAGCCCCCATACGCCTGGGGTGAGAGTCAAGTTCACCCCATCCACCGCCGTTTTATCTTTATACTGTTTTGTAATATCACAAATTTCTAATTTCATTTCCTCACCTCTTCTCCAACCGCATCAGGCAGCCTTTGCCTTTCCGCCGCTCATAGAATCTGCCTTTTTGATCCACTTTGCCACAGAATACACAGATACCGGTACCATAAACGCTCCCGCCCCCTGCCAGATCCAGGCCGTCTCGTAGACCCAGGACTGAACCCGGAAAAGATATAGCAACAGCGCCAAAAGACACATACAGTATCCCTCGCAGAAACCGATTCCCCTGGCCGCTGTTTCCACATTTTTCACCGTTTGCAGGATCAAAGCGCATCCGCTTCCCGACAGAGCAAAAGGAAGAAAGAAGTACAGCGCCACCATTGTCCCAGAAACATTTACAAAATGAGCCATTCCTCTTGCCATCAGCGTACCGCAGACCCCAAATGCCGCCGCGCTGCCTGCCAGCGCCAGAATCAGATCAGCCAGCAAAAGCCGGGTAAACGACATCTTAGACGCCATTTCCACCTCGTACATCCTGCACTGATAAGAGCGGACCAAAAACGGAACGCCTGCCATAACAAGGACAACGGCGAAAATACCGGCAAGCAGCGGGATATGACGGATTTCCATAAACGGAAAACCGCCTCCCAACGTATGATGGAGCAGCAAAAATATAAACGCCGCAATACTCCCCTGTATGATCCACAGTTCCTTTGCCATAAAGGGAATTTGGCGCAGAAGGAATTCCCCGAAGCTGATCTGTCTTCTGCCGCCCCGTTTGAGAGCTTCCTTGCGTACCGCTTTTTGCACCTGCTCCCTGTGATCCATTTCTGCTTTCTTGGGCTGCTGTTTTTCCATCTTGTTCCAGTTTCCCTCCTGCTTTAAGGCCTTTTCCAATTTGGCACACAAGATTCTATCCATCCCTTACTCCTCCTTTTCCATCCTGGCTTTGATCTGCGCAAGCGCTGTCCGAAGTCTGGTCTGCACCGTCCGCATAGGGAGTCCTGTCACTTCACCGATTTCTCTAAGCTTTAAGTCCTGAGCAAACCGCAGATATACGATCTCCCGCAGGTCCTTAGGCAGTTCCCGGACCATTTTCCCAAAATCCATATCCTCTTCTGCCTGGCCAAACCCAGCCTCCTGGCAGCTCATCTCTCCCATGTCTTCATAATCTTCCATCAGCCTCTCATGCTTGCTCCGTCTCCACAGATCCGCGCAAGTATTGGCCGCCACCTTATAGAGAAAAGCCCGAAACTTTCCCCTGTGCCTGTAAGCCGGGAAATACTTCACCACCTTCAAGAATGTCTCCTGCACCGCATCCTCCGCCGACGTACGATCCGGCGTATGGTAAAGACAGTATCGTAAAATCTCCTCATAATAAAAAGCCGTAAGCTCCTCCCATCCAGCCGGGTCCCCTTCTGCAATTTTCCGTAACCATTCATTTTCACGCGTCAAAATAAAACCTCCTGGGGCGTCCCCCTGTATATATAACGTTTCTAACATAAAAAATGATTTAGGTACAGGGCAAAACGCAAAAAGGTACACCCCTTCAGACGATTTGGTACAGGGCAAAACGCAATTCAGGACGTAGCCTTTTGCAAAAAGGCTACGTCCTGAATTCGCGTAAATCAAATCTTCGCTATGTCGATCAATGTCAATTTCTTGATATCTGTATTTTCCAGACTTGTGATCAGCGCCTCGGCGGTGTCGATGGCGGTCAGTACGTTGACGCCGGTCTCGATGGCGCTCCTGCGGATGATGAATCCGTCTCTGGCCCGCTCAGCTCCTTGGGGCGGCGTGTCGATGACCAGGTCGATCTTATGTCCCAGAATCAAATCCATCAGGTTAGGGGACTCCTGTTCGATCTTGCTTACCGTGTTGGCTTTTACCCCTGCCGCCTTCAAGGCGTCCGCCGTTCCCTTAGTGGCGAAGATCCGGTAGCCGATATCTGTGAATCTGCGCCCGATTTCTACCGCTTCTGGCTTATCCTCATCCCGCACCGTCAGGATCATATTCTTATATTTGGGGAGCTTGATCCCGGCTCCCAAGAATGCTTTGTACAGCGCCTCATCAAAGGTTTTGGCAATGCCCAAACACTCGCCGGTGGATTTCATCTCCGGTCCCAGGCTGATATCGGCGTCATGGATCTTCTCGAAGGAGAACACCGGCATTTTGACCGCGAAATAGTCCGCTTCTTTCTGAAGTCCCGGCGTATATCCCATGTCTTTTAGCTTCTGCCCCATAATGACCTTGGCCGCCAGCGGTACAATGGGAATCCCGGTTACTTTGCTGATATAAGGAACGGTACGGCTGGACCGGGGATTTACTTCGATCACATACACATCTTCCCCGCACACAATAAACTGGATATTGATCAGGCCGATCACATGAAGGGATTTGGCCAGCTTCCAGGTATAATCTTCGATGATTTCCTTCGTCCTTTCGGAAATGCTTTTAGCCGGGTATACTGATATGCTGTCCCCGGAATGGATGCCCGCACGCTCGATATGCTCCATGATCCCAGGGATTACAATGTCTTCTCCATCGCAGACCGCATCCACCTCGATCTCTTTTCCCTGCAAGTATTTATCCACCAGGATGGGATGATCTTGGGCGATCCGGTTGATGATCCCGATAAACTCGTCAATATCGTGATCGTTGATGGCGATCTGCATTCCCTGGCCTCCCAGCACGTAGGAGGGCCTTACCAGCACCGGATAGCCCAAACGGTTGGCTACTTCCTTGGCTTCCTCCGCAGTATACACGGTTCCTCCGGTAGGTCTTGGGATCCCGCATTTTTCCAGAATCTGGTCGAACAGTTCCCGGTCCTCCGCCGCATCCACATCTTCCGCTGATGTTCCCAGGATGGGAACCCCCATCTTCATCAGGGCCTCTGTCAGTTTGATGGCTGTCTGTCCGCCAAACTGCACTACCGCCCCGTCCGGCTTCTCCAGATCTACGATACTTTCCACGTCTTCCGCCGTCAGCGGCTCAAAATACAGTTTATCCGCAATGTCAAAATCCGTACTTACCGTCTCCGGATTATTATTTACAATAATGGTCTCGTAGCCTTCTTTAGCAAACGCCCAGGTACAGTGGACAGAGCAGAAATCAAACTCAATGCCCTGGCCAATGCGGATCGGGCCTGATCCCAGCACCAGCACTTTCTTCTTGTCTCTGGTCTCTTCCACCTCATTTTCACTGCCGTACACAGAATAATAATAGGGCGTCTCCGCCGCAAACTCTGCCGCGCAGGTATCTACCATTTTATAAACCGCCCGGATGCCGTATTCATGGCGCATATCATGGATCTGCCGCTCGGTATTGCCCGTCAGTTTGGCGATCACGCTGTCCGGGAATTCCATCCGCTTGGCTTCTTTTAATATTTCCATATTCAGCGGGCTGTTCTGGAGCTTCTGCTCCATTTCCACCAGGATCGCGATCTTATCGATAAACCAAAGGTCGATCTTCGTCACCTCATGGATCTCTTCGTAAGAGATCCCCTGGCGTATGGCTTCCGCGATCTTCCAGATCCGCCGGTCGTCCACCACTGCCAGCTCTTCCAGAAGTCCCTCCCGATCCAGATGAGAGAAATCATAGGACATAAGGCTGTCTACATGCTGCTCCAAAGACCGGATCGCCTTCATCAGGGCCCCCTCGAAATTGTCACAGATGCTCATCACTTCTCCGGTGGCCTTCATCTGGGTACTCAATGTCCGTTTGGCGCTGATAAATTTGTCAAAAGGAAGGCGCGGGATCTTTACCACACAGTAGTCCAGCATAGGCTCAAAGCTTGCGTAGGTCTTCTTGGTCACCGCGTTTTGGATCTCATCCAAGGTGTATCCCAGCGCGATCTTGGCCGCCACCTTGGCAATGGGGTATCCCGTAGCCTTGGACGCCAGCGCGGAAGACCGGCTGACACGGGGATTTACCTCAATCACACAGTATTCAAATGTATCCGGATGGAGGGCGTACTGGACGTTGCAGCCTCCTGTGATGTTCAGCTCGCTGATGATATTCAAGGCAGAAGTCCGCAGCATCTGATATTCTTTGTCGCCCAGCGTCTGGGACGGCGCTACTACAATACTGTCTCCGGTATGTACTCCTACCGGATCGATGTTTTCCATATTACAAACGGTAATGCAGTTCCCATTTCCATCCCGCATGACCTCGTATTCAATCTCTTTCCACCCGGCGATACAGCGTTCCACCAGCACCTGCCCCACACGGGACAGCCGGAGGCCGTTCTCCAGGATCTCCATCAGTTCCGGCCGGCTGTGGGCGATGCCGCCGCCGCTTCCCCCCAGCGTGTAAGCAGGCCGCAGGACTACCGGATAGCCGATCTTCTCAGCGAATTTTACTCCTTCTTCCACGCTTTCTACTACCAGCGAGGCTGCGCATGGCTCCCCGATCTTTTCCATCGTGGTCTTAAATTCCAGCCGGTCCTCCGCCTTCTTAATAGTCTCGGCAGTGGTTCCGATGAGGCGCACATGGTTCCGCTTAAGGAATCCGTTTTCCTCCAGCTCCATGGCCAGATTCAGCGCCGCCTGGCCGCCCAGGGTAGGAAGCACACTGTCTGGCTTTTCTTTCAAAATAAGCTGCTCCACCACCTCCACCGTCAGAGGCTCTATATATACCCGGTCCGCAATATCCTTGTCCGTCATGATCGTCGCCGGATTGGAGTTTAAAAGCACCACTTCCAATCCTTCTTCCTTCAGGGAGCGGCAGGCCTGAGTTCCCGCATAGTCGAATTCCGCCGCCTGGCCGATGACGATCGGGCCTGAACCGATCACCAAAACCTTTTTGATCTCTTTATTCTTAGGCATTGCTAAACTCCTTTCATCATATCCATAAACCGGTCAAACAGGTATCCTGAGTCCTGAGGCCCCGGACATGCCTCCGGATGGAACTGCACGGTAAAGATCCGTTTCCCTGCATAGGAAAGCCCTTCGTTTGTTCCATCGTTGACATTTACAAAAGCTTCCTGCGCCACCGCCGGGTCCAGAGTGGACGCGTCTACCGCGTATCCATGGTTCTGGGCAGAGATGTACACTCTCCCATTGCTTAGATCCTTCACCGGATGATTGCCTCCCCGGTGCCCGTATTTTAGTTTGTAGGTCCTGCCTCCATTGGCCAGCGCCATAAGCTGATGTCCCAGGCAGATAGCGAAAATAGGAATATTGGTATCGTACAGTTTCTTGATTTCCTGGATGATAGAGACACAGGTTTCCGGATCTCCTGGTCCATTTGACAGCATGATTCCGTCCGGATCGGTTTGGATGATATCTTCAGCCGCCGTATCCGCGGGATAGACCGTTACCTGGCAGCCTCTTTGATGTAAAGATCGGATGATATTGTTCTTGGCGCCAAAGTCCATCAGCGCGACTTTCGGGCCGTTTCCTTCATAAACGGAACGCTCGCCGCAGGTCACTTTGGAAACCACATCTCCAACCTGATACGCCTTCAATTTGGGAAGGATCTCTTCCAGATCGTAGGCCTTGTTGGTGGTAATCATGCCGTTCATCGTTCCCTTCTCCCGAAGGATCTTCGTCAGCGCCCGTGTATCGATTCCGGCGATTCCCGGAACATCCTGCTTCTCCAGGAATTCCTGGATGCTTCCCTCACAGCGGAAATTACTGGGCATCCGGGACAATTCCCGGACAATATATCCATCCGGCCACGCCTTTTTCGATTCCATATCCGGCGTAACTCCGTAATTGCCAATCAACGGATAAGTCATCACCACCGCTTGTCCCGCGTAAGAAGGATCTGTGAGCACTTCCAGATACCCCGTCATTGAGGTGTTAAATACAATCTCGCTGATCACTTCCCGCTGAGACCCTATACTGGTTCCGGTGAAGACCGTGCCGTCTTCCAAGATAAGAAATGCTTTCATAGGTACGTCTTTCCTCCCTGATCGTATTGACAGATGGGCACAGTTTCCGTAAAAAAAGCAGTCCGCACAAACACCAAACTGCCTTCTTCCAACAAAAACCCATGCCGACAAATTTACGTCTGCCTAAATTGTAAAAATTATACTACAAAAAAAACCGGTTTTCAAGATTTTATTTAAAAACATTTTCCATTACCCTATATACCATTTCCACAGCATTTCTCCAAAGAAACAAGACAGAGCCATCCCAGCCCCCAGAAATGGGGCGAAAGCAATCTGCCTGCCCCTCTCTTTTCTCAGTTTTCCTGCTATCAGACAATAACCGCCTGCCAGGAGGATACTCAGCCCAAAAGCGACCGCCGTCCGTTCCACGCCAAGATAAACACCTCCCGCCGCCAAGAGTTTCACGTCTCCCCCGCCAAACGCGCCCGGCCGGATCAAAAGGATCACCAGGAACACTCCCATACCAAAGCAAACTCCGCCCAGGCTATCGGCCAACCCTTCCGCCAGCCCGGACACATCTCCTGCCTCCCAGAAGACCTTCCAGATTCCAAGACAAGCCACCCCCGCCCCAAGACCATGAGGAATCCTGCGCCTTTTCAGATCCTCCCATGCCGCCGCGCCCAGCAGACAGCAGAAGACCAGATTGAAAACTGCCTGATAAAAAATATACTCCATTTTCTTTTCATTCGTACTGCCAGTAGATCGTGATCTTATTCTGCTCCGCCTCGTCCAGATAGCGGTATCTTACCCGATCCAACCCATACCATCTTGCCAGATTATCCGCCGCCCTTCCGATCAGATCTCCAAAAATCCCCTCTTTTGCCTGTTCATATATCTGAGAACTGGAGAACTTAAACACCGAAGGATTTTCTCCCCGGGAGATCACATCATTCATGTCTTTTAATATCTGTTCTCCATCATACTCTGTATAATACATTCCATTTACCACATAGTAGTTCCAGTCCATCTTCGTACACTCCGGCAGATCCACGTCTTTGTCCGGCGTGTGGGTCCGGAATAACTCCTGGTCACTGCAGCACAGGTAATCATAGTTGATGTATCCTTCTTCCTGCGCCCCTTCTTCCGATTGAAATACCGGATCTCCCCAGGTAGTGTCCACATAATAATAGTCCCCTTCACACAGCACCAGATTCCAGGCATGGCTCTGGTTCCCTTCCGTTTTCCCTGTCACATAGGTACAAAAGACGCCCAGCCTCTCCAACAGATACTGGGTGGCTTTGGAATATCCCGCGCAGACAGATCTCTGGTTGACAAATACACTGTAGATATTCTGGTCATTGGGAGCATTTTCCTCATACTCCACAGTATTTACAATATATTCGTACACGTACTGAATCTTCTCATAATCGCCTGCCTCCGCCGAGATTCCAGAAAGGCACTGGGCGGCCGCCGCTTCGATCTCCTTTTGCTTTGCTTCTTTTTCTTCCGCCTTATAAAGATACTGAGGCTCCAGCACTGTGTGCGCTTCCTCTCCGGTATAAGCGGTAGCGCTTACTTTTCCATCGCACCAGAAAATCTCCGGGAAATCCTTCAATACCAGGCTAAATAGCTGGTTGGACCGCTCCGCGTCCCCGGAGTGTACATAAATCTGCTCTTCCTGATCCCGAATTCCCTGTAAGATCTCCTGATAAGCAGTCTTATCTTCTTGGGGAAGCTGCCCGTAATAATATTTGTTTTCCAGGGTTCCTTCCTCAAGCTGAATCTCTTGGTAGGGTACCTTTTCCTGTATCTTATCCTGTCCTTCCCACAAAAGGAACAGGGCCGCGCCAAGAAGCGCTGTAAGAATCCCCGCCGTCACTACTCCCCTCAGGCTGCCTTTTTTTCGTCTGCGTGGTCTTCGTCTCATACCTGCTCCTTTCGACAATTTTCTTCATTATAAGTCTTCCCTTTAAATTTCTCAATACAGGGAACGGTTTTCCTTTTTTCTCATATCATGACAGTAATAGAGTTTCTTTGAGGTACTTCTTATGAATGCAGTCAATCCCCTTTTATCCGGTTCTCAGGAAATCGGAAAGCTTCAGGTCAGTGTCACATCCCAGGACACATCCTATCCGATTCCGGATGCTACCATCTCCATTTCTTATACCGGAGTTCCGGACAGCATATTAGAGCAGCTTTCCACAGATTCTTCCGGACAGACACCGACCATTGATCTGGCCGCTCCGCCTCTGGAATACAGCCTGAATGAAGACAATGAACAGCAGCCTTACGCGGAATATACCATACAAGCAGACGCTCCAGGCTATGAATCTGTAAGTGTGGCCGGCGCCGAGATCCTGCCTGCCGTCACCGCCCTTCAAAACATCCGTATGCGTCCCCTGAGGCCCGCCAGTCCACAGGAGGAAGTATTTGTCATTCCCGCACATACATTATATGGATCCTATCCCGCGAAAATACCGGAAAGCGAGATCAAACCGGTCACAGAAACCGGAGAGATCGTCCTAAGCCGTGTCGTGGTTCCGGAATATATCGTAGTCCATGACGGAAGCCCAAGAGATTCTACCGCTAAGGACTATTATGTCAAATATAAAGATTACATCAAAAATGTAGCCTCCAGCGAAATCTACGCCACCTGGCCCGCGGAAACGATCCGGGCAAATATCCTGGCCATCATGTCTTTCACCTTGAACCGTGTTTACACCGAATGGTACCGGAATATGGGCTATGATTTTACAATTACCTCTTCTACCGCTTTCGACCACAAATGGATCCCGGAGCGAAACTTTTACGACACAATTTCCGTGATCACAGACGAATTATTCGCCTCTTCCCTTTCCCGGCCCAATGTGCGCCAGCCAATCCTCACCCAATACTGCGACGGCAGGCAGGTGCAGTGTCCGGGCTGGATGACTCAATGGGGGAGCAAATCCCTGGGGGACCAGGGCTACCGCGCCATCGAGATCTTACGCTCCTTCTACGGAGAAGACATGTACATCAACACTGCGGAAGCCATTTCCGGCATCCCCGCCTCCTGGCCCGGCTACAATCTGGAGATCGGTTCCACCGGTGATAAGGTCCGCCAGATGCAGGAAGAGATCAACGTGATCCACGAAGGATATCCAGCCATCCCTCAAGTCACCCCGGACGGCATCTACGGGCCGGCTACCGAGGCGGCTGTAGAGAAGATCCAGTCTGTCTTCGGCCTTCCTGTCACCGGGATCGTCGATTACAAGACCTGGTATAAAATTTCGGAAGTCTATGTGGGCGTCTCCAGGATTGCGGAACTAAACTGATCCTATATCCAGGATGATAAAGCAGGAGGAAATCTTTCTCAGATTCCCTCCTGCTTATGATGAATGATTTTCTTAAACTTCTTTTTCCTTCGCTGACATCAGACTTTTCAGGATTTTTTAGAAGAAAATCCTGCGGATATCATTATACATAACAAATACCATCAGCGCCATCAGCAGCACGATCCCCACCAGATGGACATAGCCTTCCTTCTCTGGAGGCACACGTTTTCCACGGACCGCCTCGATCACCAGGAAGACAAGCCTTCCCCCATCCAGCGCTGGAAGGGGCAGCAGATTCATGACTCCCAGATTCGCTGACAGAAGCACCGCCAGGTAAAGAAGCTGAGCCACCACCGCGTATCCGCCATAGGTCTTAGCCTGCTGGTAGCTGTCGTCTACCACGTCTACAATCCCCACCGGCCCGGACAGCTGATCAAATCCAACCTGGCCAGTTACCAGCATTTTCAAGGAATCTATCGTCGTACAGATCCAGAATTTTACTTCATAGACTCCATATTGCAGAGAGGTCAATACCGTAGCTTGCTGAGACGGCGAAGAACCGATTCCAAACCGGTAATATCCCAGTTCTTCATCCAGCTTCGGCGTCAATGTGACGGTTTTCTCCTCTCCATCGTGAATGTAGGTAATTTCCGTCTCTTCCCCCTGATGATACTGATTGTAGAAGGTGATCTCACGGAAGATATTGATCTTCTTGTCACCCATCCGCACAATCTCATCTCCTTCCTGGATCCCGGCTTCCGCCGCCGGATACCCCTCTTCCACACTGCCTACGATCGGGGCATCATATCCGGTCATCCATACCAGGATCACGGAAAAAATAAAGGCTAGAATAAAATTGAAGATCGGGCCTGCCGCAATGACCAAGATCCTGGCCCAGACAGATTTGTTATTAAAATTATTGGGAGAATCAGTGGCCTCGTCGTCCTCTCCCATGGCGCAGAATCCGCCGATAGGAAAAATCCTGATAGAATACCAGGTTCCTTTGTATTCTTTTGAGAACAGCGCCGGACCCATTCCGATCGCAAACTCATCCACCTCGACTCCATTTTTTTTAGCCAGGACAAAATGTCCCAGCTCATGAAAAAAGATAATAAAACTAAAGAGCAATATCGCCAATATAATACCCAAGTTCCTGTTTACCTCCTGCTTTCGATCCGTTCATAAGTAGCCGCCTCCGCCTCAAGTATCTCATCCAGGTTTGGATTTGGACGATTCTTATGTGCTCTCATACAATCCTCGATGATCTCAATGATCTCCAAGAATTTAATCTCCTTTAGAAGGAATTTCTTGACCGCCAGCTCATTTGCCGCGTTAAATACTGTGGGAAGGGTGCCTCCTTCTTTTCCCGCCTCATAGGCCAAGGCAAGGCCGTAGAAGGTGTCCAGATCCGGTTTCTCAAAATCCAGATGCCCCAGATTCCAAAAATCCACCCGATCCCCCGGCAGATGCCGGCGCTGCGGATAATACAGCGCATACTGGATGGGCAGTTTCATATCCGGCGTTCCAAGCTGAGCGATCACCGCCCCGTCCACATACTCTACCATCGAATGGATCACGCTCTGGGGCTGGACCACCACCTGGATCTGGTCCACATCCACACCAAACAGCCATTTTGCCTCGATCACTTCCAGACCTTTATTTACCATAGTTGCCGAATCGATCGTAATCTTTCTTCCCATAGACCAATTGGGATGCCGCAGGGCATCTTCCACCGTAACATCCAGCAGTTCTTCCTGGACTTTTCCGCGGAAGGGACCGCCAGAAGCCGTTAATAGGAGCTTCTTTACCGCTTTCTTTTCGTTTCCCTGAAGGGACTGGAAGATCGCGCTGTGCTCACTGTCCACCGGCAGGATCGACACCTGATGCTCTCTCGCCAAAGGCATGATGATATGCCCGGCTGTCACCATCGTCTCCTTGTTCGCAAGGGCAATATTTTTCCCTGCCTTGATGGCTTCTATCGTAGGACGAAGACCGATCATTCCTACGATAGCTGTCACTAGTATCTCCACTTCCTCAAGGACTGATACCTGGATCAGCCCCTTCATGCCGGAGACAATCTCTACTTGGAGGTCTGCCGTTCTGATCCGAAGTTCTTTCGCCTTCTCTTCGCTCCAGACCGCCGCCAGACAGGGATGGAATTCCCTTATCTGCTGTTCCAGCCGGATAATATTATCTCCCGCCGCGAGAGCGAGCACCTCAATATCCTGATTCTCCCGGACCACTTCCAGAGTCTGGGTCCCGATAGAGCCGGTAGAGCCTAATATCGCTATTTTTTTCATAATGTCTCCCTTTATTCTATGTTGCTTTTCCAGTTCTCATTATTCCATATTTGCCTAAATCGTTCCCCCCAGCGCCGTTGCCAGATAATAGATCACAGGCGCCGTAAAGATCACGCTGTCGAACCGGTCCAGGATACCTCCATGTCCTGGGATCAGCTTGCCGTAATCTTTGATATCATGATTGCGTTTGATCGCGGAAGCCGCCAAGTCTCCCACCTGAGAAATGATGCCGCCGATGCCGCAGATAAGCGCATAGTGCGCAGCGTTTACGTCCTCGCCTCCCCAATGGTTCATAGCCAGGGTAAAAAGCGCTCCCAGAAGAGCCGCCCCAAGTACGCCGCCAATCCCGCCTTCGATCGATTTCTTAGGGCTTAGTCTCGGCGCCATCTTGTGTTTCCCGATCAACATTCCCACACAGTACGCGCAGGTATCGCAGCCCCAGGAACTCAAGAAGATCAGCCATACTACCACATCTCCCTCCGGCAGCATCCGGGTCTGGTAAATATAGGAGAGCATGACCGCCACATAGAACAGTCCGAAGAATACCGTCATCACCTGTTCCGCCTTAAATTCCGGAAAGGCAAAGACGTAGATGCCCATTACCAGGATCAGGGAAAGGATAAACACCATCGTCATGTGCTCCATATCTTTGGTATACAGCACCGCGTAATACGCGACCGCCGCAAGATATCCGGCAAATCCCAGGATTTTCTTCTGGACTCCCACCACTTTGTACAGCTCTGACATTCCGATCAGACTCACCACCGCAAGCAGTCCGAACAACAGATTGCCGCCATATCCCACCGTCCCGATCAAAACGATCACCAGAACGATCCCGCTTAACAGTCTTGTCTTAAACATCCTGTTCCTCCTTCACTCCGCCATATCTTCTATCTCTGGAGTTATACTGCTCCACTGCCCGGATCAGTTCCTCTTTGGTAAAATCCGGCCAGGGCACATCGGTAAAATAAAATTCCGTATAAGCCAGCTGCCACAACAGATAATTGGAAAGTCTCTGTTCTCCGCTGGTCCGGATCAACAGATCCGGATCTGGAATATCATGGGTATCCAGATATCTTTCAATCAGTTCCTCGTCAATCTCCTCTGCCTGGATCTTCCCATCCCGGCAGTCTTGGGCGATCCTGCGCACCGCTCTTTTGATCTCGTCCCTGCTGCCATAATTAATGGCGATCTGAAAATTCAATCCCCCATTATTCTTCGTAGCTTCCTCAAGCTCCTGGATCCGGCTGCGGATATCCTCATCCAGCCGGGTGATATCTCCGATCACACGGATCTTCATATCATTTTTCTCCGCTGTTTTCAAACAGGTTTTCATATAATTGCGGAGAAGTTTCATCAGCGCGTTTACTTCATCCTTGGGTCTGTTCCAATTTTCCGTGGAAAACGCGTACACCGTCAGATACTTGATCCCCATCCGATAAGCTTCCTCACAGATCCGCTCTACATTCTTACTTCCCTGGGCGTGGCCGTAATTGCGGGGCATCCCCTTCGCCTTCGCCCATCGGCCGTTTCCGTCCAAAATAATCGCGACATGCCGCGGCATATTCATAACCTTATCCTCCCATACAAAAGACAGACCCCCTTTTCCCAAGGGGTCTGTCCCCACCTCATCTTAAAACCCGCCGACCTTTGTTATACGGTCATGACCTCTTTGGATTTTACTTCCACAGCCTTATCTACATCCTTGATAAACCGGTCTGTAGTCTTCTGCAGTTCATCTTCCATATCCTTGATCTCATCCTCTGAAATCTCGGAGCCTTTCAGCTTTTTCAGCATATCATTGCCATCCCGGCGGATATTGCGCACCGCCACCTTGGCCGCCTCGCCCTTTTTCTTGACATCTTTTACCAGTTCTTTTCTGCGTTCCTCTGTAAGCTCTGGGAAAACCAGCCGTACGGTAGAACCGTCATTGGTCGGGTTGATCCCAAGATCCGATGTCTGGATCGCTTTCTCGATCACTTTCACCATATTCTTCTCCCATGGCTGGATCTGGATCATCCGCGCTTCCGGAACGGAAACGTTGGCCACCTGCTGAATCGGTGTCGGCGTTCCATAGTAATCAACCATGATCTTATTGAGCACGTTGGGATTCGCCCGTCCTGCCCGGATAGCCGCCAGCTCTCCGTCCAGGTTGGCCAGCGTCTTTGTCATCTTTTCTTCGTAGATTTTCAGCCGTTCATTCATTGTTATATCCTCCTTATGATACAGTTACTTTCGTTCCTGTAAATGTTCCTGTCATGGTCTTTACAATACTGTTTTCCTCATTTAATCCAAATACCAGCATGGGCATCTGATTCTCCAGACACATAATGGATGCTGTCAGGTCTACCGCCATCAGCTTCCGGTCAATGATCTCCTGGATGGAAATCTCGTCATACTTCTTCGCGTCGGGGTTCACCTTCGGATCACTGTCATAGATTCCATCGATGGCCTTTGCCAAAAGCATAGCGTCCGCCTCGATCTCAATAGCCCGCAGCACCGCTCCTGTATCCGTAGAAAAGTACGGATGGCCTGTCCCGCCAGCGAAAAAGACCACCTTTCCTTCGTTCAGCGCCTCTACCGCGGCATCTTTAGAGAAAAGCGAAGTAAACGCCCCGCACACAAAGGGGGTAAATACTTCTGTCTTCATTCCGGCATATCGGAAGATATCAGAAACGTAAATACAATTCATCACCGTAGCCAGCATCCCGATCTGGTCGGCTTTCACCCTATCAATAGTCTCGCTGGTACGGCCTCTCCAAAAATTGCCCCCGCCTGTCACGATAGCCACCTGGATTCCTTCATCTGCCAGCGCCTTCACCTGACGAGCCACACCCATACAGGTTTCTTCGTCAAAGCCCGTCTTCTTCTCGCCTGCAAGAGCCTCGCCGCTGAGTTTCAATAATACCCTTTTCATAGTATAATGCTCCTTACTTCTGTTCTGTCATGCCTTCGCATACTTAAATAGAGTATACCATAGGAAAAGGAAAAATGGAATATGCTATTCCCTGGACATTTCCTTTAAAAGCCGTCCGGCTTCCTCTGCAATGGCCATCCTTCCCCCTTGGCTGGTCACAAACTGGAGCTGCAGCCGCGCCGCTTGTGTTTCTCCCATTCCCAGAAAGATCCTGGCTTCCCACATACTGTCCGTCACTTTATTGATCTTGGCGGAACCGGTTTTCGCCTGCAGGATGCGCTGATGGCTCAAAAAACCAAACGCCGCCTCATAGTCTTTATTCTTCACTGCCCGCACCAGGTTGTTGCCGGTACAAAACCTGTCAAACCGCAGTTTATCCTGCTTTCTATTCTTTAAGGCGGCCCTGTACCTATTCTCAAGTTCTGTCACCTCCTGTCCTCTTCCCTGATGGAAGTACAGCATAGACAAAAGGATATAATAGCTGACCAGAAACTCTCCCTTAAGCTTTTGACACCGGATCTTTCTCAGCGTCTCATAAGATCTTTCATAGTTTCCCTGATGATACTGGGCTATCGCTCGGTTGCAGAGCAGCCGGTCTGGAAATAAGCCGCTTCGAAGCTTTTCAATACACGCTTCGTACAGAAACGGATCACACTGTTCCGAGTGAACTTTGTTTATGATAACAAAGCCGGTCCATCTGATAAAAAAAGCGATCACCGCGATCAGGAAAAAGGAAATATAGACACTTAGCCACAACAAAAGGGAGGGCAGCCCGCCAAACAGAATTTCCGCTCTCTCGTCCAGAACTCCCAAAAGCAGATAAAACGCATAGATCATCCCGATGACCAGGATTCCAATACCAATCCATTTCCGCTTCCGATACTGGCCTATGATTTTTCTGCTCTGTTCTTCCAAATTCATCTCCATCACCTTCTCAATATGCTGGCACAGCCGGCAGATTTTATACTTTTATTGTGCACAAAACTTAAGAATACGTCAAGCTGAACATGCCATTTCCACCGAAAAAGAAATGCCGGCAGTCCATCTGACGCCGGCATCCATATCTCTTATCTTTTATGAAATTCCATGTAAACTTCGCTTTAGTTTCCAGCCATCTGTGCCGCAACTTCTGCCGCAAAGTCTTCATTCTTCTTCTCAAGTCCTTCTCCGGTCTCGAAACGGATGAATTTCTTCAGCGCAAGTTTCGCTCCGGTCTCTTTTGCGACTTTCTCTACATATTTTGCTACCGTCAGGTCACTGTCCTGTACGTAAACCTGATCCAGCAGGCAGATCTCTTTCAGCTCTTTGTTGAGACGGCCCTCAATCATCTTCTCGATGATGTTGTCCGGCTTCGGCTTCTTGCTTTCCTCATTTTCTTTCTTTGCCTGAGCAAGCAGGATCTCTTTTTCATGCTCGATGTAATCCTGCGGAACTTCTTCTCTGGATACATACTTCGGAGACATTGCGGCTACCTGCATTGCCACATTCTTTAAGCAAGTCTTTACTTCGTCATTCACTGTATCCGTATCAGCCTCAACCAGGACGCCGATTCTTCCGCCGCCGTGGATATAAGATACGACACATCCATCAGATACGATCTTATCAAATCTGCGGATGTTCAGATTCTCTCCGATCACGGAAATCTTCTCTGTCAGCGCGTCTTTTACAGTCTTTCCAGCGTCCGCGTTCCAGCTTTCTGCCATAAACGCGTCCATGTCCTTTGCGTCAGAGGCGATCGCCTGTGCCACAACATCTTTTACAAATCCCTGGAATTCCGCATTCTTAGCGACAAAGTCTGTCTCAGAATTAACTTCCACGATCGCAGCTGTCTTATCGTCTCTGACTTCTGCCATAACGATACCTTCTGCCGCGATACGTCCGGCTTTCTTCTCTGCTTTTGCCTGACCATTCTTTCTCAGGTACTCAACAGCAGCAGCCATATCGCCGTTTGTCTCACTGAGAGCTTTCTTGCAGTCCATCATGCCTGCGCCCGTCATCTCTCTTAACTCTTTTACCATACTAGCTGTAACTGCCATGATCCTTCTCCTCCAAAATTCCTTCTACTCTTCTACTTCTTCTGCTGTCTCTTCTGCTGTCTCTTCTGTATACTCTTCCCCGGCTTCTTCTGCATAGGCTTCCTCATCCGCGCCTGTCATTCCCTGGTTTGCCTCTACAACCGCGTCTGCCATCTTAGAAACAATCAGTTTTACCGCACGGATCGCGTCATCGTTTCCTGGGATCACATAATCCAGTTCTTCCGGATCACAGTTGGTATCAGCGATTCCGATCAACGGAATTCCCAGGATATGCGCTTCCTGAACACAGATTCTTTCCTTCTTCGGGTCAACAACGAAGATTGCGTCCGGAAGTCTCTTCATTTCTTTGATACCGCCCAGGTTTTTCTCCAGTTTCTCCCACTCTTTTTTAAGCTGGATCACTTCCTTTTTCGGCAATACGTCAAATGTTCCGTCTTCCGCCATTCTCTCGATTTCTTTCAAACGGGCGATTCTGCTTTTAATAGTCTTAAAGTTGGTGAGCATACCGCCCAGCCATCTCTCATTTACATAAAACATTCCGCAGCGTTCTGCTTCTGTCTGGATCGCATCCTGAGCCTGCTTCTTTGTTCCAACGAACAGGATCGTGCCTCCCTCTGCCGCGATATCAGATACGGCCTGGTAAGCCTCGTCCACTTTTCCTACGGATTTCTGCAGGTCGATGATGTAGATCCCATTTCTCTCTGTGTAAATGTATGGAGCCATCTTAGGGTTCCATCTTCTTGTCTGATGTCCAAAATGAACACCTGCTTCTAAAAGCTGCTTCATTGAAATAACACTCATGATTTTTTTCCTCCATTTGGTTTTTCTTCCGCATATCCGTCAGTCCTCGAAACCGGAGATTTCCACCGGCACCGTCTCGGACATAAATATGCGTGTTTTTTTGCGACTTTTGTATAATAGCACAAAACCCCTGCAATTGCAAGGGTTTTGTGCTATTATCCGTCATTATCTGTCACTCTCATTCTGCTGCTGTCTACCAGTATCTCCTCACTGCCAGCACCGTCTTATAATTAGCCGGGGAAGTCGTCTTGATCCCTCCCGCCGGATAAGGCGCGCTGTTGGAGGCATGTACCACCGTATTATTTCCTATATAGATCGCCACGTGTCCGCTATAGCAGATCACATCGCCGGGCAGCTTATCTGAATAGCTGACCGATTTTCCTCCGTAACGGATAGAACTGGATGTTCTGGGTGTTGATATCCCGAACTTTTTATGTATCTGCTGTACGAATCCGGAACAGTCGATTCCATTGGTCAGGCTGTTGCCTCCCATCTTATATGGATTGCCGATATATTTACATCCCTCATTAGCAATCTTCTGGCCCAGAGAGGCGTTGCTTGGCTTAGAACTCGATGAAGAGCCGCCGGAACTGCTGCTTCCTCCTGAATTGCCGCCGGAAGAAGGCTTATTGCTGGAACTGCCTCCAGAAGAGCTTCCGCCATTTGAAGAACCGCCGCCGGAACTATTTCCATCTGTATTTTCAGCCACAGACTCGATCACTTCATCGGAGGCGGAGGTGTCCGTCTGATTTCCCAGTTCCTCCAATTGAGCGGAGGCTTCCTCCCTGGCCGCCGCAAGCTGTGTGTCAAAATCCGCGATCTGGCTGCGCATCTGGGTCAGCGTACTCTCCAGATTTGTCTTCTGGCTTTCCATCTCGCCTGCCATCACTTCCATATCCGCCTGGCCGGCTTCCAGATCAATCTTCAGATCTTTGATCTCATTCTTTGTGGCCACATACTCATCCAGCATATCCCGATCGTAGTCATTCACTTTTTGGACATATTCAGCCTTATTTACAAAATCACTGAAATCAGTAGCGGAAAGCAAAACAGACAAATAGGATTCCTGTCCGCTTTCATACATATATTTAATACGCAGCTTCATGTCCTCATATTGCTGCTTTTCCTTTTCTTCAGCCTTTTCCAGATCTTCTCCAGCCTGCTTGATCTTATTCTGCTGATTGGTCATATCCTGTTGGAGAGCTTCGTATTCGACCAAAAGATCCACCAGGCTTTGATTGACACTGGCAGCCTCTGCTTCCGCCTGGCTTTTCTGCTCTTCCAGCGATTCCACTTCATCCTGGGGAGCCGCCCAAACAGGCGTTACAATCAAGGAACTCATCACAACGCATGTGATGAGTGTCTTTATCATCCGTCTCTTCATAATCTCACCCATCCTTATCAACGTCTCGTATCTATACCCCCGCATAGTTTAAGATAAGAATACAACATTTTACTCCTATTTTCAATATTTTTTAGAATATTACCAAAAATCCCCGGCGCTTACCGGGGATTTCTTCATTTATAGACAATTATATTCTACCAATATCTTCTGTACCAATATGTTCTTCCGATAGAACTTACAGAAGCAATCTTCACTACATCTCCGGTATGCGGCGCATGGATCATCTGGCCTCCGCCAATATAAATCCCTACATGGCCTGAGTAGCATACCACGTCTCCAGGCTGCGGGTTGCTGACCGCCTGGCCGCCTCCGCCCTGAGCGCCTGATGTACGTCCGATGCTGATGCCCGCAACTTTGTGGCAATACTGAACAAGACCGGAACAATCAAGTCCTACGCCTGGTGTCGTGCCGCCCCATACATAAGGTACGCCCAGCTGACTGTAGGCCGCGTTCACGATCGTCTGTGCCGCTGAGGTGTCGCCATTGCTGACATAATCGCCGCCGCCAGAACCGCTGCCGGTGCTGCCGCCGGAGCCATCGTTATCGCTTCCCGCCGCTTCCGCCTGCTGCTCTCTTCTTGCCGCCGCAGCCGCTTCCGCCGCTTCCTGAAGCTGCGCATCCAAATCTGAGATCTCACTCTGCTTCTCTTCGATGGTCGCGTTCAGAGATTCTTCTTCCGCCTCATATTCCGTCTGCATAGACTGCATATCTTTCTGCTCTTTTTCCAATGTAGTCTTGAGCGTCTCGACCTCTTTCTTGGTCTCTACATATTCATTCAGTTTCTCCCTGTCATAGGAGTAAACGTTCTGGACGTATTCCGCGTTATTTACAAGGTCTGAAAAGTCTTCCGCCGATACAAGCGTTTCGATTACACTGGTATCTCCCTGCTCATACATATATTTAATACGAAGCTTCATATCTTCGTACTGCTGCTCTTCTTTCTCTTGGGCCTTCTTTAAATCTTCCTCCGCTTGGGTAATCTCTTCGCCTTTTGCGATCAAATCTGTCTCTAACTGATCCAGCTTTTCCAGAGTCGCCGTCAACTGTTCTTGAAGCGAATCCACTTCGCTCTGTGCCGCCGCTTTGTCCTTTTCCAAGTCATCTACTGATGGTGCTGCAAAAACCGGCATCGCGATCAAGGAACTTGCTGCTATCGCGGCCAGAAATCTTATCCCAAATTTTCTCATCATCATCATCCTTTTACACATTTTTGACAAAATTTCTTATATCTGTCACAGATTATACCGCATCCCAGATATTTTTGCAATATTTTTTAATATTTTTGTAACATTTTACTTTGCGTAAACTAAGGATGGATCGTCTCTCCATTTACATCTGGAATATCCGGCTTTTCCTCAATCCTCTGGATATACAGGAACATGGAAGAAGCCAGCGCCGCGCAGGCCACCGTGATGATCCCGGCCCTCACAGGCTCCTGCAGCAGCCAGTCAAACAGGTGATACTCTGTGGCAAATACCGAGAGAAGATTTACGGAAATGTGGGCCAAGATGGGCGCCTTCACCGACCCATATTTTTCATAAATATAACAGAACGCCATGCCCATCAGGAATCCATAGAACATCTGTATCATATTCATATGCAGGAACGCAAATACCGCTGAGGCGTATAACGCCGCCTGCCAAAAAGGCGCCCGTTCCCGAAGCCGTTTATACATCAGTCCGCGAAATACCAGCTCCTCACAGATCGGCACCAAAATCCCAAGACAGACGATCTGAACCGGAAAAGCGGCCGCGTAAAGTGTAGAGAGCGTTTCCTCGTAAGCGCTGTCATAAGAAGCCAGATTCCCGATCAAGACCAGATTGTTAAATCCCAAAGAAAGAGCAAGCGTCATAAGGATCAGCGCAAAATATTTCCAAAGAGGCGCCTTCCTATTCGGTACGATCCCGGCATGTTTCTCCATTACTCGGTCCTTATGAAAAAGCGTCAGCATAACAGGGATCGTAACCAGCGCCGCCACTCCTTCAACAATCGTTGTCACTTTCAAGATCTCTGTCATCAGCCGTTCATACAATTCACTCATCTTTGTCTGATCTTCCATCGCCTGTGTCACCAGCTCTGGTTCTGACGTCATATAAAGAAACGAAAACGCGCCTGCCGCAAGAACAGACACTCCAAATGCGATCGCCATCTTAAGGAGGAGCGGACTCCACAGCCGCCACATTCTTTTTCCATAAGATTCCTGCCCGCCGGCGGGCATTTTATACTCCTGACTCATAGTCATCCTCTCTTTCTTTTATATCACTCTTACCATTCTACTGCCCCAGACATAAACAATCAATTAAAAAAATATAAAAAAAGGGCCGCCCTTTCTTTCGGGGACAGCCCGCCGCCTTCTATGCCTACAATTTGATCTTGACCACATCCACATCCAAACTCCAGAGAAATTTATCCAAATCTTTGAAGGACAAGAATACCGTTGCCGTATTCTCCAATGGATGAATCCCAAGACTCTTGCATCGGCTAAGATCTTTGTCAATGAAGAATTCCACCGCATGGTCTGTATCGTTCATCAATCCAAATGGAGATACGCTCCCCTGCTTTAACCCCAGATATTTTTCCAGCCGTTCTTCTGAGGCAAAGCTTAAATTTCCGCCTCCCAGCTGTTTCCCAAGGGCTTTCAGGTCCACTTTCTTGCTTTCCTCGCAAGTGACCAGGAAATGGCGCTTTCCCTTAGAATCCCGCAGGAACAGATTCTTGCACAACGTCCCCTTCTTAGAAAGACCCAGCCTGTCCATATCTTCCATAGTATACACAGGTTCATGCTCCACTACTTCATATTTGATCTTTTGCTTGTCCAACGCGTCATAAACTTTCTGTTTCTGGTCTTCCATAGGGAACCCTCCTTTAGCTTTTCTTACTTTCCAATTATATTGCAGCCCGTTCCGAATGTAAAGCAAAAACTTCCTCCACTGCCGCCTGATAAGCGGTCAGACTTTCTGACTTCCGCAGCTTCTTTGCCTGTTTTTCACTCCCTGGGAACAGGCGGATCATATACGACCATAATTCTTTCATTTTAAATAACACCGGCTTGTCTCCCCCGCCGATTGCTTGGTATCCCGCGCAGATCTCGTCATGGAAGGCCCGCAGCCGTTTCACATCCAGTTCATTGCCGCCTTTTTCCAGCTTCTCCACAAGCATTGGGTCTGCGATCACACCCCTCCCCAGCATCAGCGTATGGATCTTTGGAAATTTCTCCAGCAGCTTTCCGCCTGCCTCCACGCTGAAAATGTCTCCATTATAGCACAGCGGATGCCTGCAGTGCTCCTCCGCGTAAGCATAGGCTGTCAGATTCACCGGATTCTGATAAAAGTCTTGTTGTGTCCTGGGGTGAAGGATTACTTCTTCAATAGGATACCGGTTATAGATTTCCAGGATTGCTTCAAATTCTTCCGGATCGTATTTCCCAAGACGAGTTTTCACAGAAACCTTTTGATCAGTATTTGCGAAAATTTCCGCAAGAAAGCGGTCTAATTCTTCTGTTTTTGCAAGAAATCCTGCACCTCTGTTTTTCCCTACCACCGTTTTGGAAGGACAGCCGAAATTCAGGTTTATTTCCATATATCCCAGTTCTCTTAGCTTTTGCATCGTGTTTAAACAGTCATCCGCCTGATTGCTCATGATCTGGGGAACCAGCCGCATCCCCTTATTATGCTCCGGATCGATCTCACGCATTTCCCGAGCGCTGAATCCTTTCTTACTGTGAGGCACCAAAAAGGGAGTAAAATATTTGTCCATGGGATAGAAATATTTATGATAAGCGCCGCGGTAGACATAGGTAGTAATCCCTTCCATTGGCGCAAGATAATAATACATCTTTCATTTCTCCTTTTTCCAGATAAGGACATTCTGATTCTGCTTTTTTGTAATCTGTAATTCCCTTTCCCGCATTAGGATGGACCATCGAATACGCTGTATCGCCCGCAAAAAGCACTGTTAAGACCAGGCTTGCGCAGACCAGCGCCCGCCCTTTGACTCTACGGATCATATTATCCAAAAGAGGCGCCAGCACATAAACGATCGCCAGTCCTCCAAGGCCAAAGACCAAAAGTCCCTCTGCGCAGATCCTTCCGTTCAGATTCAGAAAATATCCGCTGTAATCCCACCAGCGCTGGCCGTTGTGGGCAATCTCCAAGTAAAGGGAAGAAAAATATTCCACACATCCGCACAGCACCACTGTCGCTCCAAATTCCGCCAGGGGATTTTTTCTAAGCCGGTTCAAAAATACCAGGATCAGGACGCCCCCGCAGCCG
This sequence comes from uncultured Mordavella sp., assembly GCA_902406105.1. GTDB lineage: Bacteria > Bacillota > Clostridia > Lachnospirales > Lachnospiraceae > Massilistercora. Next base: position 14,640 of record CABPCP010000023.1, on the reverse strand, counting down.
TAGATCGGCAGCCACGGACCATGGAGCACTCCCCTGTTGACAAAGACCCCGTCATTGATCAGATGGAGACTGACTTCCCAGAGCCAGCCTATAAAAGAAAAGGCGAAAAACATCACGATCAAAGACCAAAGGGAATATCTCCTGAAGTAATTGATCATTTCGAGCCTGTTCCGCTTCATGTGCTCCGGAATGGCTGACATACGCAGCGGATAGCTTCTGCCGCTGATGGCATCCCGCAGAGACTCCACTTTAATCCTCTTTTTCACCCATTCTTCATACTCCTGCTCATTTGCGCTGTAGAACAAAGTAACTCCGAAGAATCCAGCAAGTCTTTCTACCAGGGACTTCTGTTTCTGCTTATCTTCTGTTTCATCCTCATCCAATAGAAAGATCGCGTCACTGTAAGTTTCCACTACAGCCCCCAGATCAGCCTTCTCAAAGAGATATCTGTCATTTAACAGTTCCTGGCCTTCCTTTTCCTCCTCTTTGTAATGTTCCCGAAGTCGGACATAAAATTCCGCAAATGCCGCCGTCCGATAGGGACTGGAATAAAATATTTCTGAAAGACCTAATGTTAAGCCGCCCAGCATGATCCAGCCAAAGTAGCTGATTTCCAGCAGAAAGCACTCCCACTTATGCCCTTTCATCATCCGCCTGGATAAAGTCACCGCCTGCCTGGGAGGCACATCTGGATTTTCCGCCGCGATATACGGCACCAGGAAGTAGGAATAATGCTTGACTATCCCTCCAACGATGGTCAGCCCCCAGAGGATCTGGTACAGCGAAGCTATAAACATGGTACAGGAAACTTTTACCCAGCGTTTTACCCTGAGCAAAAACAGCAGGCGCTGGGGAGATACCTTCTCATAGGTACGCCCTTCCAGAAATATCCTGCTTACGATTACTGTAAACATGTTGGTGAAGAAAAACCACCACAAAAACGCAAATAAAAAGCTGGCGATGATAAAAAGAACCAACGTTGCTTCCGTTGACCGGACTACAGAACGTACCGCCATAAGCGCCGTCGCGATCATCTCTCCCGATTCAATCTGGTTGACCGCCGCGGCCAACACCCCTCTGCTTCTTCCTAACACAGCGTTCTCACTATCAGAGTCTTCCGCTTGCTTTTCTAATTCCCTGGAAGCGGCCCTGCTTTCTTCCTTCTCTCCCATGACCGCTTCCGCGATCACCGTGCTCATTTCTGGCTTCTCCGGCACGACTCCGGTAGAGACCTCCTGGACGGCCGCTTCTTCCGAGGGCGTAAACACCGCCCCAATGCTTCCTGTCGTTTCCGATCCAAGATAGCTTGCCGCCAGACACAAAACAACAAAAAACCAGTAATGGCGTTTCAGAGACCGCCTGGCCTGCCGCTTCAGTTCTTTCCGCTTCACTCTCATCCCGCGTTTCCCCCCACTTCCCATACGCCTATATGGATTTCGATAGTGACATTATAGCCTTCTCGATAAAATCCGTCAATTCTTACCTTTTTTCTCTTCTAATTCCGCAAATTTCGCGGCCATAGTGGGGTTTTTTCTGGTCAGCTTTTTTATGGTCAGGTCTTCGGCTTTGTTATTGGCAAGCCGCAGGTTGTTTTCTGAAGAAAGCAGCGCTTCCTTCGTCTTCTGCAGATGATCGATGGTTTTGTCGATTTCATCGATGGCGCGCTGAAACCGCTCGCTGGCAATCCGGAAATTTCTGGCGAATTTCTCCTTAAACTCGTTCATGTCCTCCTCAAAATGGGAGATGTCGATATTCTGGTTCCGGATCACCTCCAGCTGCTGCCGGTACTCCAACGCGTTGGCGGCCGCGTTCCGCAGGATTGTGATCATGGGGATAAAAAACTGGGGACGGATCACATACATCTTCGGATAGCGGTGGGATACATCCACGATCCCTTGATTATAAAGCTCATTGTCCGGCTCTAAAAGAGATACCAGCACCGCATACTCACAGTTCTTTTCACGGCGGTCCTTGTCCAGTTCTTTGAAGAAATCCTCATTCTTCTTTTTCGTAGCGGTCTCATCCATCTCATTTTTCATCTCAAACATAATGGAGATAAATTCCGTGCCTTCCGGGTCTGTCTCACGATAAATGTAGTCCCCTTTGCTCCCTGTCCGCGCATCGTTGTCTTTCTCAAAATACGCATGCTGAAAGCCAGTAGCCCGCAATTTGTTAAACTCCGTCTCGCAATGGACCTCCAGACTCTCCCCGATCATCTTTGTGGACTGGCGGGCTTTAAAATCCTTGTAATAGGCGATCATTTCATCTTTCATTTTCAACTGTTCTTCATAGTTTTCCTTCAGCGACTGCTGTTTCAGCTGATTTTCCTTCTCGCCGGAATCCATCTTCGCCTGAAGCCGCATGATCTGTGTATCCTTTGCGGCCAGCTCCCGCTCTTTCCCAGCTATCCGCTCTGCCAGTTCCTTTTCCTTTTCCGCCGCTGCTTTCTCTATCTCCAACTTCCTTACATTCTCTTCCGCTTGAAGCTTCGTCTCCAACTCTTTGATCCTGGCTTCCTGCCGGCTGATCGTCTCACTGAATTTCTGTTCCGTCTTCGTCTGGGCCAATTCCTCCGCAGACTTCTTCTCCTGCCGAAACTGAACCTCCCGCTCCCGGATCTCTTTCTCAAATTCCTTGTCCCTAACCTGCTTAACGATAGCGGCATAGCCGGATTCATCCACCTGGAACACCTCGCCGCATTTAGGGCATTTGATTTCCTGCATAAAGTCTCCTCCTTGTCTGACTAACATGGTATAAGTGTAACATAAAACATAAAAGAGGACGTAGCCTTTTTAAACTTTACTACGTCCCAAATTCACTTTTGCCCTGTACCTTTTTGCCCTTTGGGGTGTACCCGTTTATATCTCCAGCACGTCCTCCCACTCTTCATCGGTCAGCCGCTCTACATACCACACGGGATCTATATCGTCCTCGGAGGGGATCATATGATTGGAGACGTACTGGAATCCGCCGTTTTCCAGCGGGCGCACGGTCACCTGGCTGCTCAGGGCTTTTTCTGTATTTTCTTCCGGCCAGACTGCCTCTACGGTGAGGGTCAGGGTTCCGTCTTGGTTTTTCTGGTAATCGACTACCTCTGGGATCGGCGTATAGGGGGTAAATCCGCAGTCAAACATTCCTCTTGGACGGTATTGATATGTTTTTGACTGTTCATCGAAGGTCATCCTTTCCCGCAGTTCTTCCGGCTCAACGGAAAGGAAAGCTGTAAAGACCTGCTGAATCTGTTCCTCTGGTATGTTATAGATCTGGCCTTCATAAGCCAGGTCGTAACCTGTCTGTTTTCCGTATTTCATTTCGTAAAAGATTTCGTACAGATCGTAAAAATCCAGACTTCCGTAATCCTCCTCGCTCCAGTCGGTAATAAACAGCTGATTCAATCCATACCCCACAGGCTTGATGTATTTCCGGTTATATTCTCTGCAGGTCTCATCTATCGGCAAAACGCGGATCGCCGTATATCCCGAATCTCCATCGTACCCTTCCGGCTGGTACCTCTCAAAAAACAGCCATCCTTTTTCCGTATAATTCCAGCTATGAGCTCTGTACTCTTCTGCAACCTGCGCTTTTGGCTCCCCATCTTTCCAGGAAACCACAGTATTGGTCACATACAGTTCCCCATTCTCTGTCTGAAGATCATACCTGGCCAGTCCGCCATTATCCATCACCGCTAGTATCACCGCTTCCCCAGATTCTTTCTTTCTCCCCTTTTCACAGAGTTTCTCGATCTTTTCCGGGTGTTCCATATTCAATTCTCCATCAAAGTCTACTGCTGTATGGCCGTCTCCAGCCAGCTTTTCTACGATCTTTTGGACTGTTTTTAAATCATTTAAGTTTCCTTCCTTTTGGGCAGTCTCATAAATCTCTCTATAAGATCCCGCAATCTTTTCTGTCTCATCACATAGTGTTTTTTGTCCTTTTCCTTTTGTGTCGCTCCTGTCTCTTTCATCAGTCCGACTAAAAACTGCCATCAGACCCGCAACTGCTGCGATAACAAACACTGCGCATATTATTTTCTTTTTCATTTCTTGACCGCACCTCATTTCTTACATATGTAATATTTCTACCCAAAAAATATGCGGTCAAACTTCGACCGCTATATAACTCCTTGTCCAAATCTTACATCAGTAAGATTTAAATGTCAATGAATTCTTTCCAACTCTGTCAGCGTTCTGCGATATAACGCTTCTGTCTCCCGGTCATAACAGGAAAAAACCACTGCCATTAGGCTCTCCAAGTGCTCCGCCTTCCACCTTAGCACCGTTTCTGCCGCTACCCAAACCGCCTCTTCCGGCGGATATCCATATACTCCTGTAGAGATTGCCGGAAACGCGATGCTGCGGATTCCATATTTATCCGCAAGTTCCAAACTATTCCAATAACAATTCCTTAAATCGTCCCGATCCTTCGCCTTTCCAGAATATACCGGCCCAACCGTGTGGATCACATAATCCGCGGAAAGCTGATATCCTCTGGTAATCTTCGCCTCCCCTGTCTTACAGCCATGCAGGGTACGACATTCTTCCAAAAGTCTGGGGCCCGCCGCACGATGGATCGCCCCGTCCACACCGCCGCCGCCCAGCAGGCTCTGATTCGCCGCGTTTACAATGCACTGGCAGTCCAGTCTGGTAATATCTCCGCAATCCAGATAAATGCCGTCTCCAGCTTCCTCCCTGCCCTTCCAAGCTCGAACCTCCATAATATCCTCCCTACCTTTTCTTCTTCCAGTGACATACAAGACCGACCCCCAGTCCCAAAACCGCGGGACAGACCCAGCCAAATCCCAGGTTCGCGAAAGGAAGCAGGCTTGCCGCCTTCTCTCCTATTTGAGAAATATGCAGAAATTCCGCCGCCTCTTCCGGCAGCGCGTTTAAGAAATCCACAACAGCCGCGGCTCCCGTAAATATAGTCACCCACAGATAGACCACATGGTCGTTTTCAAAAAACCTGCCGCACAGGGTCAGGATGATCAGGGTCACCGTCAGCGGATAAAGGAACATCAGTACCGGCACAGAATAAGCAATGATCGTATCCAGCCCAGTATTCGCGATCGCGAAAGAAGCGATCGTAAACACCAGCGTCCACACACGGTAAGATGGACCAGCCGGAAAGATCTTCTCAAATATAGCGCTGCAGCTTGTCACCAACCCTACGGCTGTTTTCAGACAGGCCAGCGTTCCTGCCGCCGCCAGGATCAAAATTCCAAATGTCCCAAAGTAATAATCCGAAATCAAAACAAAAGCATCCCCGCCGTTTGCGGCCGCAGGAAAGACTCCCCTGCTCTGAGCGCCCACCATGGTCATAAGCACATAGATCACTCCCATGAGGATCGCTGTGAAAGCCCCCGCTTTTACCGTATTCTTCGCGATGGCGCCCGGTTTTTCCACTCCTAGTCCCCGGATCGCATTGACAACGATCATCCCAAAAGCCAAACCTGCCAAACCATCCATTGTATTATATCCTTCCAGGAAGCCCTTAAAAAACGGATGGGACACATATTCCTCGATCGGCTGGATTTGGGATATACTTCCCATTGGTGCCGTCAGCGCCCGAATCACCAACACTCCCAAAAACAGCAGGAATAAAGGCGTCAACACTTTTCCTACCCAAGTTAGAATCTCGCCCGGCCGAAGCGAAAAAAACAAAACCACCGCAAAAAAGGCCAAAGAGAAAACTCCCAAAGCCAACTTCTGACTGCCCTCCGGCAAAAGAGGCGCAAGCCCTATGGTAAAAGAAACAGTAGCACACCGCGGGATCGCAAAAAAAGGACCAATAGTCAAATGCAGAGCGCAGGTAAAAAAGAGTCCGTATCTTCTCCCTACTCTGCCGCTCAGCTCCAGCATACTATTTTCCTGACTGATTCCCAGCGCCGCGACTCCAAGGATCGGAATCCCTACTCCTGTAATGACAAATCCTGCCGCCGCCTGCCACATATGCGCTCCTGACAGTTGTCCCATAGAAATCGGGAAAATCAGATTTCCCGCCCCAAAAAGTAGTCCAAACAGCATACTGGCCACTACCAGAATCTGCCGACTGTTTAATTTCCCCTCCACCTTTTGTCTCCTTCCTCTGTCTGCATATAATCTGCAGTCCTCTCATAATCATGACATTTTCTCTATTATAACACTGGTATCCAAATGCCACAACGGTAGATTAGAAACGAAATCTGAACATCCGCGAAAAATTTTCTTGACACTCTTAAATAATCCGTGATAGAATTTCTGCAAATAAGATATTGCGAAAACCGTTGAAGCGGAGATCAAAGCAGTCATGCGCGCACAGAGAGTCCGGGAAGGTGAGAGCCGGGTGGAAATGCAGTCTGCCAAATGGACCGCTGAGGGCACAGTCAAAAGGCTTTGGCCTGAGTATTCTGTGACGTGCAGGCATACGTCAGTTGCCGGGGATATGTCAGTATCCTGCTAAGCGCATGGGGTTCCCCATGAATCAAGGTGGCACCGCGGATTTGTTTTACCGTCCTTGACAGAATTTTCTGTCAGGGATTTTTTATTTTCCAGGATTCACATTCAAACGCTTCTTGACATACCCCTGACAGACACACCAAGAAATGGAGGTCAAACACTATGATCAAAGAAGCTATCATCAAACTATCACAAAAACAAGACTTGACTTATGAGGAAGCTGAACAAGTAATGGATGAGATTATGGAGGGAAAAGCGTCCGACGTACAGAAATCCGCTTACCTCACCGCCCTTTCCCTGAAAGGCGAAACCATTGACGAGATCACTGCCTCTGCCGCCGGTATGCGTTCCCACTGCATTAAGCTGCTTCACAACGTAGACGCTCTGGAAATCGTAGGAACCGGCGGAGACGGAGCCAACTCCTTTAACATCTCTACCACCGCGGCTATGGTCATTTCGGCAGCCGGTGTACCGATCGCAAAGCACGGCAACAGAGCCGCCTCTTCTAGAAGCGGGGCCGCTGATGTACTGGAAGCCCTTGGTGTCAACATCAATCTTCCTCCTGAACGCAGCGCCCAGTTACTGCAGCAGATCCATATCTGCTTTCTGTTCGCTCAGAATTACCATATAGCCATGAAGCATGTTGCCCCGATCCGCCGGGAACTGGGAATCCGGACTGTTTTCAATATCTTAGGTCCTCTCTCGAACCCGGCCGGCGCCAATATGGAATTAATGGGCGTCTATGAAGAAGAACTAGTGGAGCCTTTGGCCCAAGTTATGGGCAAACTTGGCGTTGCCAGAGGTATGGTAGTCTACGGTCAGGATAAGCTGGATGAAATTTCCATGAGCGCTCCAACATCTATCTGCGAAATCCGGAACGGATGGTTCCAGTCCTACGAGATCACCCCGGAACAGTTTGGATATGACCGCTGTGGCAAAGAAGATCTGGTCGGAGGCACACCAGAGGAAAACGCCCGTATCACTCTGGATATCCTAACCGGCAAAGAGCGTGGAGCAAAACGCCGCGCCGTCTGCCTGAATGCCGGGGCGGCCATCTATATTGCCGGGAAAGCTTCCACCATGGCCGATGGTGTAAAACTTGCGGAACAGCTTATTGACAATGGGACCGCGGGAAAGAAATTAGAACAGTTCCGGGAGGAAAGCCAGCGATGAACATTTTAGAAACTATTACCGACCGTACCCGCCAGCGGATCTTGGAGGAGAAAGCCCAAACCCCTCTTTCTCTAGTCCGATCCAGGGCAGAGGAAATCCGCCGCCGGGAAATCGCCGGAGAGATACCCTCTTTTGAGAAAGCCCTTTCTCAAAAAGGATTATCTTTTATCTGCGAGGTAAAGCGAGCTTCCCCATCCAAAGGGCTGATCGCTCCTGATTTCTCGTATCTTGCTATCGCCAAGGATTATGAAGCGGCTGGAGCGGCGGCTATCTCCTGCCTTACGGAGCCCTATTGGTTCCAGGGCAGCGATATGTATTTGAAAGAAATCACAGAACAGGCCTCCATTCCTGTCTTACGCAAAGATTTCACCTGCGACGAATACATGATCTACCAGGCGAAAGCCCTCGGCGCTTCCGCCATATTACTGATCTGCTCTGTACTGGAAGAAGGCGCCCTGCGGGCTTTCTTGGAACTCTCCAGGGAACTTGGCCTTGCCGCCCTTGTAGAGGCCCATGATCCAAAGGAAATTCTGCTGGCCAAACGCTGCGGCGCCCGGATCCTGGGCGTCAACAACCGGAATCTGCGGGATTTCACAGTGGATATCCACCACAGTGAACGTCTCCGCTCCCTGGCCGGCCCAGATATGATCTTCGTCTCAGAAAGCGGCGTCCACAGCCTTCAAGACTTGAATCCGCTGCTGGAAAACGGCACGGATGCCGTATTGATCGGCGAATATCTGATGCGGGCCAAAGACCGGAAGAGAGCTCTTAAGGAACTGCGGGCCAAGGCGCGGGAGAGGAATGCCGGGAAGGAGGAATGCCAATGACAAAGGTCAAGATCTGCGGACTTTGCCGCAGGGAGGACATTGACTACATCAACCAGACCAGACCGGATTACTGCGGATTTATCGTTGATGTCCCCTTTAGTTCCCGGAGCGTCTCTCCAGAACAACTGTCCCGGCTTGGGGCAGAACTAGACAGGGCCGTCTGCCCGGTAGGCGTTTTTGTCAACGCCCCACCCAAGCTCGTAGCCCATCTGCTGAATGAGCGCCTGATCCATATTGCCCAGCTCCACGGGCAGGAAGACGAAACTTATCTTGAGACGGTCCGTTCTCTGTGCGGCAGTTCTCAAAAGCCTGTCCTTTGGAAAGCATTTTCCATCTCCTGCCGGCAGGACTTGGATCTGGCGCGAAAAAGCAGCGCGGATATGATTCTTCTGGACCACGGGCGAGGCGGCAGCGGCCGGCAGTTTGACTGGAGCCTTCTGGCTTCGCCTCCCGCCGGATTTACCAGGCCCTATATCCTGGCCGGCGGCCTCAGTCCCGCCAATATTCCAGAAGCCATCCGCCGATACCTGCCCTGGGGCATCGATCTTAGCAGCTCAGTGGAGACAAACGGATATAAAGATGTATCAAAAATCAAGGCAGCGATCGCTGCGGTAAGGAGTGTAAAATTATGAGTAAAGGAAGATATGGCGTTCACGGCGGCCAGTATATCCCTGAGACCCTGATGAACGCGGTAAACGAACTGGAAGAAGCTTATAACTATTACAAAAACGACCCTCAATTCAACCAAGAACTGACCCAGCTTCTCAATGATTACGCGGGACGGCCTTCCCGCCTCTACTATGCCGCAAGGCTGACCGAAGATCTGGGCGGCGCTAAGATCTATCTGAAGCGGGAAGACTTAAACCACACAGGCGCCCACAAGATCAACAACGTTCTGGGGCAGGTCCTGCTGGCCAAAAAAATGTGCAAGACCAGGATGATCGCCGAGACAGGCGCCGGCCAGCACGGTGTCGCCACAGCCACGGCGGCGGCATTAATGGGACTGGAGTGTGAGGTGTTCATGGGTGAGGAAGACATCCAGCGGCAGGCGCTCAACGTCTACCGGATGCGCCTGCTGGGCGCCGCCGTCCATTCTGTCACTACCGGAACCGGCACCCTAAAAGATGCGGTTTCCGAGACCATGCGGGAATGGACCCGCCGGATCGACGACACCCATTATGTATTAGGTTCCTGTATGGGACCGCACCCGTTTCCAGAGATCGTACGGGATTTTCAGTCTGTGATCTCCCGTGAGATCAAAGCGCAGATCTTGGAAAAAGAAGGCCGGCTGCCCGACGCTGTCCTGGCCTGCGTAGGCGGCGGCTCCAACGCCATCGGCGCATTTTATCATTTTATCGAAGACAAAGACGTACGCCTCATCGGGTGCGAAGCGGCTGGAAGAGGCATTGATACCGCTCAGACGGCAGCCACCATTGCTACCGGAAGGCTTGGCATTTTCCACGGTATGAAGTCCTATTTCTGCCAGGATGAATACGGGCAGATCGCTCCGGTCTATTCCATTTCCGCCGGACTGGATTACCCCGGCATCGGACCGGAACACGCTAATCTCTACGACACCGGCCGGGCTGAATATGTAGCCGTCACCGATGACGAAGCCGTGGAAGCATTCGAATACCTGGCCCGCCTGGAAGGCATTATTCCGGCTATCGAAAGCGCACATGCTGTAGCACACGCCCGGAAGATCGCGCCCCAAATGGGCAAAGACCAGATCATCGTTATCAACATTTCCGGAAGAGGCGACAAAGACTGCGCCGCTATCGCAAGATACAGAGGGGAGGATATTTATGAGTAATATTCAGAAAGCATTTGAAAACAAGAAAGCGTTTATTCCATTTATCACCTGCGGGGACCCGGACCTAGAGACCACGGAAGCTTTGGTCTGCGCACTGGAGGAAGCCGGCGCCTCCCTGATCGAGCTTGGGATCCCTTTCTCCGATCCCACCGCAGAAGGTCCTGTCATCCAGGGCGCCAATATCCGAGCTCTTTCCGGCGGCGTGACAACAGACAAGATCTTCCAGATGGTGGAAAGAATCCGCAGACGCACTCAGATTCCCCTGGTGTTCATGACTTATGCCAATGTGGTATTCTCCTATGGCACAGAAAGATTTATCAGACGAGCATCACAGATCGGCATGGACGGACTGATCCTGCCGGACGTGCCGTTTGAGGAAAAAGAAGAATTCGACAGCGTTTGCCGCAACTACGGATTGGATCTGATCTCTTTGATCGCTCCCACCTCCCTTGAGCGTATCCGAAACATTGCTAAGGAAGCCTCCGGCTTTGTATACTGCGTTTCCTCCCTGGGCGTTACGGGGACCAGAGAGTCTATCACCACGGACGTGAAGGCCATGGTCGATCAGGTAAGAGCGAACACATCTATCCCTTGCGCAGTAGGATTTGGAATCTCCACACCAGAACAGGCGGGACAGATCGGGGCACTGTGCGACGGCGTCATCGTCGGAAGCGCAATCGTGAAGCTCTGCGGGCAGTACGGACGCTCCTGCGTGCCTTATGTAGCTGAATATGTAGAGGAAATGGTCCGCAGGCTCTAAAAAGGTACAGGGCAAAACGCAATTGGGGACGTAGCCTTTTGTAAAAAGGCTACGTCCCCAATTAAAAGTTTAACAATTAATCATTTCCAACAACCTGGAGGTCTTTTGGATATTTTGTCAATACTTCACATCCATCTTCTGTTACGATAACAAGGTCTTCGATTCTGACTCCCACATCGTCTTTCAGATAGATTCCTGGCTCGATTGAGAAGCACATTCCTGGCTCTGCAATAAGGTCACAGGAAGCACTTGCCTCTGGCGGCTCATGTACAGTCATTCCTACGCCGTGTCCGGTACGGGTCAGGAATTTATCGCCGTATCCAGCGTCAGAGATGACTTTACGCGCTACTGCGTCGATATCGCTCATTTTTACGCCTGGTTTTACGAAATCGATAGCTGCCTGCTGAGCTTCTTTTACGATCTCGTATACTTTTCTGTGCTCTTCGCTTACAGATTTATAGAATACGGTACGGGTCATATCGCACCAGTAGTTGTTGATCGGTGCCCACAGGTCAAACAGAACCGCATCTCCTTCTTTCAGGGTCTCGCCTGCTACCGCGCCATGGTGCGGCTCAGCGGCGTTCTTGCCATAGCATACATACTGAAGCTGCATATCCTGTACGGCTCCATTTGCTTCGAAGAACTCTTCGATCATGTCAGAAAGCTGTTTCTCATCCAAGCTTGGATCAATGTGGTTGATGGCAAATTCAACAGCCATATCGTTTACACGGGCAGCGTTGCGCAGAAGTTCTTTCTCCTGCTCATCTTTGTGTGCCTTACACCAGTCAACGCAATCAGAACCAAGTACCGGAATAATGTCATCTCTCTCCTGCAGAACAGAGATTGTATGTTTGGTATCCCAGTTTTTGTCAAATCCAACTTTGCCCGGCTGAAGTTCAGCAGCGATCATTGCATATGGATTCTCGCCGTCAGCGTAGTAATGCATAGTGATTCCATCGATCGGCTCAACACAGAACAGATTATTCATAAATGCATGAATCTCTCCGCTGTCTTTGATCAGGATGGCGCCGCAGCGCTCCATCGGATTTACGAAGATTTCTACCAGATAAAAGATAGACGGATCATCCGCTACCAGAATCTGAGTAAGACCCTCTTTCTTCATGTTTTCAATTACTCGATCAAACCGTTCTTTGTTCATCATAATACCTTCCCTCCAATCTTATGATTTTGATTATGATATGGTTTGAAAAATAAATAGCATATTTAATTATTCTGCTTTCTGTTCTCTTAATTTTGCAAGTTCCGCACGGCGTTCTTTTGTCATTCCGCGGAAGATCAGAACTGCGACAAGACCGATAGCCAGAAGTACCAAGAAACCAGTGAACATATAACGGTATCCGCTTACACCCTCGAAGGTAGACAGGCACCAGCCGTTAAACAGAGGCATAATACTTTCTGCGCCGTATCCAAGAGGCGTAATAATAAAGGTTGCAGCACCCATGATCTCTACCGGATAGTTTCCTTCCTCCATGATCGCATAGTGCAGCGCCTGTGCGGAATACATAGACATACAAAGAATTCCGATAAAGATGATCAGCAGCCACAGAAGGGTCATGGTCTGAGGCATGAGCAGCAATCCTGCTACACCAACCATCATCAGGATGATATCTATCATCATCATAAGAGAAAGTCCCTTGCGGTCCGCGATCTGTCCGCCTGCCCAGCATCCAACAAAACGGAAACCGTTTGCCGCATATCCCATGATACTTGCCAGTGCCGCAGACATACCAAAAGCAGCCGTACAATAAGGAACAACATATGTATAACTTACGATAACGCCATAAGTTGCGAACATAACGATTACCAACAGCCATGTGGTAGGCATTTTCAGGACACGCAGTACCTGACGGCCAAAATTCGTTTCACCTTTTTCTTTTTCAATCTTCTTGAAATCCGGAATTTTATTCCGCAAAGCAAAGTAGCAGATCACACCAACGATGATAGCCTCTGCACAATAGAAGACGATCAGTCCAGACATTCCAAGCTCATCGCCTACTACGTTACAGGCCGCTGTAAAGGCGGCAACCAGGATCAAACCAGAGGCAAAGTTCAGGACGCCACGTCCCATATCAAACAAAGCATAACCTCTGGCCTGCTCTTCTGGCCGACAGAGTACACGCAGTACTTTCATCAACGGGTTCCAGAATGTCAATACAGAAGTAATACCCCAGATCGCATAGATAGCTATATGGATTGGGAACGCAGGTTTAGTAAGAAGGATCAGGCCAACGGCACCTGTTACGATCAGCGATCCAGGTACAACGATCTTCAGCGGCGCACGGTCCGCTACCCATCCACCTAAACAGTAACCAACAATTGTCAAAGCGCCATAAGCGCTGCCCAGCATACCCATCTGCAAGTCGCTGATTCCAAAATAAGCTACATAAGCGTCATAATAGTAACTCCGGAAATACGGCAGAAGATACACACTCATACCAGCCAGGGCGATCAGCAAGATCAACGCTCTGTTTTTCTTGTATCCAGCAGTCTCCATAAAATTCTCTCCTCCTTCAGGATTGCCTTCTTGAACCGACTTTATTTCGTTCATCTGCAGCTGTCCGATAGGTCGATTACAAAGCAATATTTGTTTCTTCTATTATGGCATGTTAAGTCGATTTGTCTAATTATCTGATTTTTCTTTAAAATCATATTTTTATACATTTTTTTCTTTTTAAGAATTTTTCATCGTCAAATGCGGCGATTGATAAATTTTCAACAATTCTGTTTTTAACTTTCATAGATTTTTGTACTTTAAAGCAATTTTTGTTGAAATTTTATCGTTTTCTAGTAAAATAGTAAGAAGATTTATCACTAAATACCAAAAGGAGGTCTTGGCCATGACACCCAGTGAACACGTTGGTTCCAGAATCAAGTTATATCGGAAGCATAAGCATCTCACCTTGGAAGAATTTTCAAAAATGATCTCGCGAAGTCCTTCTACTGTTTCAAAATATGAGTCTGGGAAGATCATTATTGACGTAGAGACGCTTTTTGAGGTTGCCACAGCTTTGAATATTTCCGTCAATCAGTTGATGGACTATACTCCACCTCATGAAATTTCAACACCTGCTCAGAATACAACCGGAAATTTCTTTCGTCAGGCAAACCTTTTTTATATGTATTCCTGGTTTGGCGCGGAAAAAAGATTTTATGTCTGTGCTCTTGAGATCATCCGCAATGCGTTTGAAGATAATCAACGTGATAAGATCATCCTCTATTATGATATTGAGAGCACTAAGAATTATTCAAAATCAAAATTTATCTATAATGGGACGATCTCTTATTTTGAGTCTCATGTAACAATGAGAATGGAAAATCCCTATAACAGCGGGGATCGGATTTTCATTTACGCAAAATCTCCGTTCCACATACTGGGTACTTCCAATGGGTTGCTGCTTGGCATCTCGGAATCCCTCCGGAGCCCAACTTCCTTCAAAGTGATCTTCTCCCAGAGCGCTCTGAAAGAAGACGAAGAATTGAAGGCCGGATTGAATATCTCTTCTAAAGAAGTAATCGCGGATATCCGCCGTACCAACTGCTTGATGGTATATTGATCATTTGGGTACAGGGCAAAATGCATTTTGGTACACCCTAAAACGCGATTGGGGACGT
>CABPCP010000022.1 GCA_902406105.1 uncultured Mordavella sp. | reverse complement strand
TGGTAGAGCACTTGACTTTTAATCAAGTTGTCCGGGGTTCGAATCCCCGCACGCTCATAGGGAATGAGAGGGAGGCGGTTCCTGTTTGCGGGGCTGCCTCTTTTTATCTTCAAATAAAATGTATAAAGATTTGATAAAGTTGTTGACAAGGAAAATATTTTTTTGTATATTAGGTGATAATAAAAGGGAGTAACTGGCGCCATATTTTAAGAAGGCGTTTGCGATATCGTCAGTACGATGTAGATACATCCGTATCGTAATGAAATGGTGAGACTTTTATTGCATGATAAAATTTGTGCAATAGAAGTTTTTTTTCGGCCCTATTGCAGAGGAAAGTGAGGAATCCAAAATGTTAACAAGTGAACAAGCAAGACAAAACCAGGAGAAATACGGCTTTAATGAGCTGGTAGAGGGAAAGAAGAAAAGTATTCTTCAGATATTCCTGGAACAGTACAAAGACTTTCTGGTCATCATTCTGATTTTTGCGGCGATCATATCAGGTTTCCTTGGTGACGCAGAAAGCGCGATCGTTATTTTCATCGTAATTACGATCAATGCGATCTTAGGAACCGTTCAGACAGTGAAAGCGGAACAGTCCCTCAACAGTCTGAAACAATTATCGGCTCCTGAAGCAAAGGTAGTCAGAGATGGGGTGAAAATCCAGATTCCCGCAAGAGAGGTCACGATTGGCGATGAGGTCATCATCGAGGCTGGCGATTGTGTTCCGGCAGATGGGAAACTGCTTACCTGCGCAAGTTTAAAGGTAGATGAAAGCGCGCTGACCGGCGAAAGTCTCTCTGTAGAGAAATCCCTGGATGAAGTGCCAGAGGGAGCGGCGCTTGGAGACCAGACTAACCGTGTATTCTCCGGCAGTTTTGCGACCTATGGAAGAGCTACTTTTGAAGTAACAGAGATTGGAATGGGAACAGAGGTTGGAAAGATCGCAAGCCTTTTGAAGACAACTTCTGAGAAGAGGACGCCTCTTCAGATCAACTTGGATGATTTTGGACGGAAATTATCTATCATCATCCTCGTGTTCTGCGGAATTTTATTTGGTATCAATGTGATCCAGGGAGGATCTGTTGTAGACGCCTTCTTATTTGCGGTGGCTTTGGCTGTTGCAGCGATTCCGGAAGCGTTGAGCTCAATCGTTACGATCGTACTTTCTTTTGGAACCCAGAAGATGGCTAGAGAACATGCGATCATTCGTAAACTGCAGGCTGTGGAAGGACTTGGAAGTGTTTCGATCATTTGCTCTGATAAGACAGGAACCCTCACCCAGAATAAAATGACGGTAGAAGATTACTATGTCGATGACAAAAGAATTCCGGTATCTGAACTGGATTTCAGCGAAGAAAATCAGGAGCTTCTGTTCCGCAGCAGTATTTTATGCAATGATTCCACAGTAACGGAAGAGCAGGAGATTGGGGATCCTACAGAAACCGCTCTTGTAAATGTAGGAAATAGGTTTGACAGAAATGTTTCTCAGATCAGAGATGACTATCCGCGTTTGTCAGAAGTTCCATTTGACAGTGACAGGAAACTGATGTCTACCGCTCATGGATTTGAAGGGAAATACACAATCGTTGTAAAAGGAGCCGTAGATGTTCTTTTGGGACGTATGAGACATATCCGACTTGGGGATACTGTAAGAGAAATCACCGAAGAAGACCGGATGAAGATTGAGAAACAGAATATGGAATTTTCCAGAGATGGGCTTAGAGTACTGGCTTTCTGTTATAAAGAGCTGGAAGAGGAAAAAGAGCTTACAGTGGAAGATGAACAGAATCTTACTTTCTTAGGGCTGATCGCTATGATGGATCCGCCGAGGGAAGAATCCAAGGCGGCAGTTGCGGAATGTATCAGCGCGGGGATCAAGCCGATCATGATCACCGGCGACCACAAAGTAACGGCCGCGGCGATCGCAAAGCGGATCGGAATCCTCAAGGACGAATCAGAAGCCTGTGAAGGGGCTGTGATTGAAAATATGTCCGATGAAGAGTTAAAAGATTTCGTAGAGGGAATTTCCGTATATGCAAGGGTGTCACCGGAGCACAAGATCCGTATTGTGCGCGCATGGCAGGATAAGGGAAATATTGTTGCCATGACCGGAGACGGAGTCAATGACGCGCCGGCCCTGAAGCAGGCGAATATCGGCGTTGCTATGGGAATTACTGGAAGCGAAGTGTCAAAAGACGCTGCGGCAATGGTCCTGACAGACGATAACTTTGCTACGATCGTGAAGGCTGTGGAGAATGGAAGAAACATTTATCAGAACATTAAGAACTCAATCCAGTTCCTTTTGTCTGGAAACTTTGGCGCGATCCTTGCAGTGCTTTATGCGTCGATCGCTGCTCTGCCAGTTCCATTTGCGCCGGTGCATCTGCTATTTATCAATCTTTTGACTGACAGTTTGCCGGCGATCGCCCTTGGACTGGAGCCTCATACAGCAGAAGTGATGAAAGAGAAGCCGCGTCCGATGAACGAATCTATTCTGACAAAAAATTATCTGATCAGCATCGGTACAGAAGGCTTAGTGATCGGAATCATGACAATGACCGCGTTTATGATCGGATACCATACAGGCGGCTCGGCTCTGGCCAGTACAATGGCGTTTGGAACATTGTGTACCAGCCGTCTGGTTCATGGGTTTAACTGCAAATCAAATCATCCGGTGATATTTACAAGAAGATTCTTCAATAATATCTATCTGATCGGAGCGTTTTTATTGGGACTTGCATTGATCACAGGAGTGCTTATGATTCCTGCGCTGCATAGCATGTTTAAAGTCGTGCCTTTGACAATAGAGCAGTTATTTACCGTCTATGGACTGGCATTATTGAATCTTCCTGTTATTCAGCTTCTGAAGTGGATTCGGAGTAAGATCCAGAAATAGAAGTAAAGCCGGGAGGAGTATATGGAATTAAGCCGGGAAACCATCAAGAAAATCAGAGGATTGATCGTATTTACTACAGTCATCATTCTATGTCTGTGGAATTATGAAAATGCTTTCAGCATTTTACGGTTTATTTTCCATGTGACATTTCCATTTGTTCTGGGCGGAGCAATCGCATTTGTTTTGAATGTTCCGATGAATTTTGTCGAAAGGCATCTGTTCCACCCGGAAAAGATTAAAAAATCTTCATTTTTAAAAAAGATTGCAAGACCAGCCAGTATGCTGCTGGTCTTGTTTCTGGTTTTTGGAGTTCTCGCTCTTATTATGTTTGTCCTAATTCCGCGGCTGGGGCGGACATTTGCCAATCTTGACGAGAGCATAAAGGAATTTGTCCCCAGGCTGCAGGAATGGGCGGCACCATTTTCCCATGATAATAAAGAGATTATAGGGTGGCTGAGCAATATTAAGCTTGACTGGAATCAGATTATGGACATGGGCCTTGACTTTTTTAGAAATGGTGCGGGCAATGTACTGGATTCGACAATTACAGTAGCAAGAAATATTGTAAGTGGAATCGCAACCTTTTTTATCGCGTTTGCGTTCGCTATTTATGTCCTGATGCAAAAAGAAAAGCTGCGCAGACAGGCAAAGACCGTGCTGTTTGCCTTTGTCAGAAAGGGAAGGGCAGAAGCGGCCTTGGAGGTATTCTCCCTTACTTACCAAACATTTTCAGGCTTTTTGACGGGACAGTGCGTAGAGGCTCTCATCTTGGGCAGTATGTTTGTCGTGGCCATGACGGTTTTGCAGCTTCCCTACGCGCTTCTGATCGGGATTTTGATTGGATTTACAGCGTTGATCCCGATTTTTGGAGCTTTTATTGGCTGTATTGTAGGAGCTTTTCTAATTTTTATAGAAGATCCGATAAAAGCGTTGATTTTTATAGCGTTATTTCTGATCCTTCAGGAAATCGAAGGGGATCTGATCTATCCCCATGTGGTAGGGAAGTCTGTAGGGCTTCCGTCTATCTGGGTGCTGGCCGCGGTCAGTATAGGCGCCAGTCTTATGGGAGTTGTAGGAATGTTGATCTTTATACCGATCGTATCGGTAATTTACGCTTTATTCAGGGAAATCGTCTTAATAAAGCTGAAACAAAGACATATAGATCCGGCGGACATCAATTAGGGCCGGGGGATTTTTAAAAATCCCCCGGCCCTAATTGAAAATCAGATTAATAATTTTCTACTTTTCTCTCAAAATATGCCTTTGGATGCGCGCATGCAGGACATACTTCAGGAGCTTCCTCGCCAATATAAATATATCCGCAGTTATTACACTTCCATCCTAAGGGAGCGTCTCCTTTGAAAGTGTTTCCAGCTTTATAGCTTTCCAGAAGTTTGTTGTAGCGTTTCTCATGTGCGGCCTCAACTTCTGCGACACGCTCAAATTTCACAGCCAGTTCTTCAAATCCTTCTTCCCTTGCTTCTTCAGCCATCCGTTTGTACATGTCCGTCCATTCATAATTC
The DNA here is from genome assembly GCA_902406105.1 of uncultured Mordavella sp. Taxonomy (GTDB): domain Bacteria; phylum Bacillota; class Clostridia; order Lachnospirales; family Lachnospiraceae; genus Massilistercora. Next base: position 41,482 of record CABPCP010000022.1, on the reverse strand, counting down.
TCGCCGGCAGCGGCGTCAGCTAAATTTTCAGCTACATCGCCAATTCCATGGAATTCTTTAAACCACATTTTTGCGTGCTCTTTTTCCTGATTCGCGGTCTCTTCAAAAATGTTGGCCATCTGAACGTAGCCGGCCTTTTTAGCGGCAGAAGCGTAGAATGTGTATTTGTTGCGAGCCTGAGACTCTCCTGCGAAGGCGTCCATAAGGTTCTTTTCTGTTTTGGTTCCTGCATATTTTGACATATCAGATCCTCCTATTGTATTTGAAATTGTCCGGATTCTATTCGATAAAACATTGAGGTAAAGCGTCAAGCCAAGGCAGCTCGAAAGCAAAAGCTTCCTCGCTGTCGGCTGTCGCAGTGTCATAGCCTTAGGGTAAAGCGTCAAGCCAAGGCAGCTCGAAAGCAAAAGCTTCCTCGCTGTCGGCTGTCGCCGAATACTAACCTATATAGCGCACGCCTCTGACAAGTAAACTTGTCGAGGCGTACTCATATAGCTTAGTGCTTGGCTTGTAGCTTAGCCAAAGTATCTCTTTAACAGGCCTTCGAAGGCTTTTCCGTGACGAGCTTCGTCTCTTGCCATCTCGTGAACAGTGTCATGGATTGCATCCAGGTTTGCGGCTTTCGCACGTTTTGCGAGATCAAATTTGCCAGCGGTAGCACCATTCTCAGCATCTACTCTCATCTCAAGGTTCTTCTTAGTGCTGTCTGTTACAACTTCACCAAGCAGCTCCGCGAATTTAGCAGCGTGCTCTGCTTCTTCGTAAGCAGCTTTCTCCCAGTACAGTCCGATCTCCGGATATCCTTCTCTATGAGCGACTCTTGCCATAGCTAGGTACATTCCGACCTCAGAACATTCACCTTCAAAGTTTGCTCTCAGATCAGCCAGGATATCTTCGCTAACGCCCTGAGCTACTCCTACAACGTGCTCCGCTGCCCATTCTCTGTCGCCTGTCTGCTCTTTGAATTTCTCAGCCGGCGCATGGCAAACTGGACATTCAGCCGGTGCGGCATCTCCTTCATGAACATAACCACATACAGTACATACAAATTTTTTCATAGTTAATCTCTCCTTTTCTTTTTGATTGTTATTATCAATTTTAATATTAGTAATTATTACTGATATTAAAATAGCATACTTACCGATAAATGTCAATCGATATTTTGGATTTTTTTCTCTTTTTTATTTTCTATACATTCCTGACAAGTACCATAGAAAAGCGTTGTGTGAGAATCAATATTTCCATGAAAATACTTGTCTGCCAGTTGGTTTATTTCTTCCATATATGTGGAATCTAATTTCAAATCAAAGACTTTACCGCAGGAAGTACAGACTACATGATAATGAGGATCTGTACGTCCGTCAAAACGGTCTCCGCCATGAGGAGTCGTGATCTTGACTGCCTCGCCCATATCTGCTAGCAGATTTAGATTTCGATATACAGTTCCAAGACTGATGCGTGGAAATTCTTTACGTACATGGAGATATACGGTATCGGCGGTAGGGTGGTCAGCGGTACTCATCAGATATTCTTTGATAGAAGCGCGCTGACGACTATATTTCAGTGTGCCCATAGGTTACCTCCCTTCGATAATAATAATTGTTACTATAATTAGTATAGTTTTATATTCCGACTTTGTCAACAACAAAATTGAAAATGTAACAAATCGTAATATTTTAATAGGAAAAACTTGTATTTTTTTCAAAAATCAGGGAATAATATGACGAGAAAAACTAGTAAAAATGCCTTGACTTTGCATAGACAAGTGATATAATAAATCCGTAACATATGTAACAATTCTGTAATATTTACAAAAGATAAGAAAACATAAACATTAAAGGAGGGAGTTTATGGGTTCTATTCTTAAAAAAGGATTGTTCTTGGTTACTTTCTCAGGGGCTGTCCTGGCGCTCCCGGCCAAGGTCCAGGCCTCTGAACCGGTCACTGCCGATATCATGCCAAGTGTGGGTATTGAGGAGGTATTAAGTGATTGTTATTCTTCTGGTAAGGAGATAGACGCTTCCGACTATCTGGTGCCGACAGAGAAGGGTGAGTATTTAGATATGGCGTTTGCCAACGTAGAGACATTTCTTTATATCAGAAGTGAACCTACGAAGGAGAGCGCGTGGGTCGGAAAGTTATATCCTGATTATGCGGCGAAGATCGCGGGCCCTGTAGGCGAATGGACAAAGATACAATCTGGTTCCGTAGAAGGGTATGTATATTCTGAATACATTATAATAGGAAATAACGCCGAGCAAAAGGCACAGGAGATTATAGAGGAAACGGGCGGAGAAGATCCGGAAGAAGCGTTTACTTATGCGGAGTCAAAAGAAGAGGAAGAGGCCCGTCTTGCCAGAGAGGCAGAAGAAGCCCGCAGAAAAGCGGAGGAAGAAGCGAAAGAAAAGGCTGGTACAGGACAGGCTGTCGTAGACTATGCATGTCAGTTTATTGGCAATCCATATGTCTGGGGAGGGACAAGCTTGACCAATGGAGCGGATTGTTCCGGATTTGTCCAATCTGTTTTTGCTCATTTTGGAATCCAGCTTCCACGGACTTCAGCGGAAATGCGAAATGCAGGGGCAGCCGTCAGCTATAGTGAAGCAATTCCGGGAGATATTATTTGTTATGACGGACACGTAGGAATCTATATGGGTGATGGTCAGATCGTAAACGCTATAAACAGCGCAAAAGGAATTGGCATAATATCCGCGACCTATACCGATATTATTACCGTGAGAAGATTGCTCTGAAAATATCCCGGTTAAAATACCGGGATATTTCTTGTTAAAGAATAGTAAAGTTGAATCTTATACAATTTGTACAAAAATGTAAAAAAAAATATGAAAATGTAAAATTTTGGAAATTGAACTTATCCAAGTTATCCACATAAAAACTGCCGAAAAAGGTGGAAAAAGTCTTGATTTCACATTTTTATCCACATTATCCACATAAAAATATAGAAATTTGGTGGATTATTTGAGGGAAATAAAAGAACAAACGTTTTGTGGAGTTATAATAAATTTAGTGGTTTGTCGAAAAAAAAAGAAAAAAATATTGACATTTGAGAAGTCAAATATTAGAAAGAAATTGTTTTAAAATGTTTACACAATGAGAAAAAGCGATTATAATGAAAACACTGAGAAGAAAGGAGGAATTAAAATGGCTCAGGTTTCTAAAGATATGACGATTGGAGAACTGTTGAACATGAATCCTGAAGTAGCTCCGATCCTTATGGAAATCGGAATGCACTGCCTTGGCTGCCCGGCCTCTCAGGGAGAGTCTTTGGCGGAGGCTGCTATGGTACATGGAATAGACGCTGATTTGTTAGTAGAGAAGATCAATGCATTTTTGAATGCATAGAAAAATAAAAAGCTCCGCCTGAATCATTCCAAAATTGGAATTCCGATCAGGCAGAGCTTTTTTATTGCGGACCATTTTAAATAACCGCCAGTTTCTGAACAGCATTGGAAGATACCAGAACTTCGCAGTGTTCTTCCAGAAAAGCCAGCGTGGCGCCGGAAGCCTTCTCCAGTGTGCCGTATTCTGTCAGCATGTTGCAGATTCGATTAAAATCTTGGTTCGAGTAATCAGACTGGGTCAATGCCAGGATATAGACATCTTCATCATGGTCTTTATACAAAGTATTGGAACCATTGTACATCCTATTGAGCAGATGAACTGCCTGCAAGACATTGTCCATTGTTGGAAATGAGAACAGGCGGAGAGCCGCCTTGCGCACTTCCGAGTCTTCCTTTTCCGATGAGTCTTTCGCTGTATCAGCAGCATTTATCTTTTCTTTGACTTTCCCAAGCAGATTCAAGAGGGTTTCAGCCCCCTCCAGTTTCTGAAGGGCTTCTTTTTTTCTTTGGTCATTTTCGCCGCCGGGAGATGGGGCGAATTTTGAAAATCTGGTATCCAGTTCCTCTGGATCCTCGACTTTAGTGATTATCAGAACAATTGAATCGGAAGATGCGGGAATCGCCTCGATCATCAAAGGAATATCCTCTGCCTCAAATCCAAATTCAAAAGCTGCCTGTTGCATCATATCATGGAAAAGTGATTTTGCTTTTTCGGTCCCGTAAGCCAGTTCGCTCAACTGAAGCTGGCGTTCGGCCAAATCAGCACGTGTGAGAGTACAGCGTATCTGATTCTCGTTGAGTTTCTCAATCTTCATATTCATCACTTCCTTCTAGTTTAGTATAGCATAGATAATAAAGGATGTTAAATAAAATATATATAAAATAAAAAAGTGCTTGCGCGGCCGGAACCTATCATATATAATGACGTTACTAGAAGATAGCTTTCCCTGATAACTACGTTCTTAGAACAAAGGAGGGCGGCTTTTTTACAAAACTTCTCAATGTAAGATCTATTTATATCAAAAACTGTCTTATAGAAACTCAATGGTACCAAATCAGGTACAAAGATCACACAGACAATCAGAACAGCAGGAAAACAAAAAATTATGACAATGCGGACTATCTTCTTAGTCTTACCGCGTATCAAAAGGTGTTTGATGTATCACGATATCACAACTTCCTTCTATTTCTTTCGATATGCGGTTTAGAATGTGGTTATCACTTCAAGAGCATTGAGAAGGAGGATGCGCCATGGATGGGCATCAGGAGAGAGAAGCGCAGACGCTTTTCAACGAGCTGACAAATTATGAAAGGAAGGGGGTGGGAATCATCCTGGATGGTCTGCCGGCGAGCCCTATGCAGGTCGTGCGGGCGCATATGATCCAGGAAGACGCCGTTTACATGCGGGACTATGTGATGGATGAAGATGGAGATGTAAAAGAATTGTATTTCCATGACGTAAAAGAAAAGAATAGAATGTAGATACCCCTCAAAGAATGTCAAAAAATTAATGACGTAGCATATAATTGTTGGTATAATAAGGTCTAGTAGGAGGTGCAGCATGGAAGAAAGAGACAAGAGAAGCCGCACAACTTCGGACCGGACAAGCAGAAGCCGGACAGCCGGAAGAAGCGCGGGACAGGGTTCTGCCCGGCGTGTAAGACCAGCGACTGACCGACAGAACCAGAATCGGCAGACAGATGACCGGCAGGTTAAGAACCGGCCGTCTAAGAGCAGAACGGTCAGATCAGGCGCCGCAAGACGGCCGGTATCCAGAAAACCACAGTCAAGAAGAAGAAGAAAAAGAAATCTTACCATCAAGATCATTCTTTTAGTCATATTAATAGCAGCAGCGGTCATTGGCGCGTTTTTGTGGAAGAGATACAGCCCTTCAAAAGAGCAGGCCAATCTTCAAGAATATTATGGAATAGAGCAAGATGGACAGTTAGCTGTTGTGGTAAATGACCAGATTACAGAACCTCAGGGGATGATCTCTGACGGGAAGGCATATCTGCAGTATGAAGTCGTGAGAGATTATGTGAACAGCCGTTTTTACTGGGATCCAAGTGAAAATATTTTGTTATATACACTGCCAAACGATATGGTTTCTGTAGAAGTGGGAAGTACGGATTACAGCGTTTCAAAAAATAAAAACAGTGAAGACTACGTTATTTTAAAAACGGAAGGAAGTACAGCATATATTGCTCTTGACTTTATCCAGAAGTATACGAATATGGAATATGAAGTATACGACGATCCTCAGCGTATTGTCATTAAGAATGACTGGGGAGAGACGACCGTCGCGGAAGTAAAAAGAGATACGGCGGTACGGTACAGGGGCGGCGTAAAAAGCCCGGTATTGACGGAGATCTCTAAGAATGACGAAGTTACGATCCTTGAAAGTGAGGAAAATTGGAAGAAAGTTCTTACCAGTGACGGATTCGTCGGTTATGTGAAAAACAGCGCTCTGCGAAAAGAAGAGACAAAAGATATCACCAGAGAATTTGAAGAACAAGAGTTTACCAACATTTCCAAAGATTATACCATTAATCTGGCATGGCACAACGTGACGAACAGCGACGCGAATAGCACGGTGCTGCAAAGGATCGCGGAGACTAAAGGACTTACGACGATCGCTCCGACCTGGTACCATGTGGGGGATACGGAAGGAAATCTGGAATCCATTTCGTCTTCGGAATATGTGAATTATGCCCATCAGGCTAATATTGAAGTCTGGGCGGCGGTAAGAGATTTTGACGGAGGCATCGACTCCTATGAGGAATCCTTGGAATTACTCAGCTCAACCTCCAGTCGGGAGAATCTGATCAATCAGCTGATCGCGGATGCCCTTCAGACAGGAGTTGACGGGATCAACGTGGATTTTGAGAGGATCTCTGAGGAATGCGGAGAACATTATATCCAGTTTATCCGGGAACTGTCCGTGCGATGCAGACAGAACAGCCTGGTCCTTTCCGTAGATAATTATGTTCCAATGGGACATAATATGCAATATGACCGCAAGGAACAGGGGATTGTGGCAGATTATGTGATCATTATGGGATATGACGAGCATTATGCCGGATCACCGGAGGCGGGCTCTGTTTCTTCGTATAATTACGTAAAAGAAGGAATCGAGGCAACTTTGGAAGAAGTGCCGAAAGAAAAGGTGATCAGCGGAATCCCGTTCTTTACCCGCCTGTGGCAGGAAACGCCTAAGACGGAGGAGGAACTGGCAGAAGATGCGGGAACCGATGCGGCCGAATATACCATGAATGTAACGAGCGAAGCGCTGGGAATGTCCGCCGCGCGGGCCGCGGTGGAAGAAGCCGGAGCAGAGCTTACATGGGATGAAGAGACGCAGCAGAACTATGCGGAATGGACGGTAGACAGCACAACTTATAAGATATGGATGGAAGATGAAAAGTCCATTGAGGCCAAGCTGCAGCTCATGAAGGAAAATGAGCTGGCAGGTACCGCGGCATGGGCGCTGGGACAGGAAGATTCCAGCATTTGGGATCTGATCCTGCAATACGTAAATTAAATAAAATGCCTCCGGCAGTCATATATTTAACAGATAGAGACTGTCGGAGGCATTTTTTTGAGAAAAAAAGCAGAGTTGGTCATTTTGATCCTTTTGATCGCCGGTCTGATCCTGACCGGAAGAAATCTTGGAGAATACGTATCGTCAGGCAAAGTGGAACCCAAGGAGAAGAAGATTGTCATCGATGCGGGACACGGAGGCAGAGATCCGGGAAAGGTAGGCGTTAATGAGATCCAGGAGAAAGATATTAACTTGGCGATTGCCCAAAAGATTCGCGAAAAGCTGGAGGAAAAGGGAATTACAGTCATCATGACCAGAGAAAAAGACGAAACGCTGGCTCCAGAAGGGAGCGCCAACAAACAGGTGGAGGATATCAAGAAACGAGTGAAGATCATTGATGAGGCCGCCCCTGCGCTGGCAGTCAGTATCCATCAGAACAGTTATCATGAATCAAGTGTGCAGGGGGCGCAGGTATTCTATTATAAACATTCAAAAGAAGGAGAAGAAGCGGCGGAGATCATGCGGGAGGCGCTTTTGGCGGCGGACCCGGGAAATACCCGCGAGTCAAAAGCCAATGATACATACTATCTCCTGCGAAGGACAGAGACGCCTACGATCATTGTAGAATGTGGATTCTTGAGCAATCCGGAGGAAGCGGAGAAGCTTAGTACAGAAGAATATCAAGAGAAGCTGGCGGAAGCGGTGACAGCGGGAATCGAAACTTGTCTCGCTGAGTAGACTGTAGTATAATGATTGCCATGGAGACAATCATTAAAAAAATCGAAGATTTACAAACAGATAAAGAAATAATCGAGAAAGCAGGAGAAATTTTAAAACAAGGAGGCCTGGTGGCGTTTCCTACGGAAACTGTCTATGGGCTGGGAGCGGATGCGCTGAATGAAAAGGCGGCGGAGAAAATTTACGCGGCGAAAGGGAGGCCGTCGGACAATCCGCTGATCGTTCATATTGCCAGGATAGAAGATCTGCCCGAGATTGCGGAGATGATTCCGGCCGAGGCCGAGGTTCTCGCGGAAAAATACTGGCCTGGCCCACTCACTATGATTTTTGAGAAGACAGATATTGTCCCCTATGGGACAACAGGAGGACTGGATACAGTGGCTGTGCGGATGCCAAGCAGCCATATCGCCCGCGAAGTGATCCGGGCCGGCGGAGGTTTTATTGCGGCGCCAAGCGCCAATACTTCCGGAAGGCCAAGTCCTACGATGGCGCAGCATGTAGAAGAAGACCTGACCGGAAAGATCGATATGATCATTGATGGCGGAATGGTAGAGATCGGCGTGGAATCCACCATCCTGGATATGACGGTATCGCCGCCGATGCTTCTAAGGCCCGGCGCAGTGACAAAAGAGATGTTGGAAGAGCAGATCGGCCCGGTGACAGAGGATGCGGCAAGCATCTCCGCTGACAGCAAGAAGGCTCCGAAGGCGCCGGGGATGAAGTACCGACATTACGCGCCAAAGGCGGATCTGAGTATTGTAGAAGGTCCGGTAGAATTGGTGATCGAGGCCATCAATGGAATGGCCGCGGAACGGATTTCCCAAGGATACAAGGTAGGGATCATAGGAACAGAAGAGACGTTAGGGCGCTACCGCCAGGGGAAAGTAAAATCTATCGGAACACGGGAGGATGAGGCGACGATCGCAAGCCATCTCTATGCGATCCTGCGGGAGTTTGACCATGAGCAGGTAGATTATATATACAGTGAGTCATTTGCCAGAGGCGGGATTGGGAACGCGATCATGAACCGCCTTCTAAAGGCGGCAGGACATCATGTGATAAATATTTAAAAATGAGGAGGAAGAGGGATGGCGAAGGTACAGATTATGGATCATCCGCTGATCCAGCACAAGATTACGTATATCCGCAGAGAAGAGGTGGGTTCCAAAGAGTTCCGGGAGATTGTTGGTGAGATCGCCGCGCTGATGTGTTACGAGGCTACCAGAGATCTGAAGCTGCAGGACGTAAAGATCAAGACGCCTATCTGTGAGATGGTAGGAAAGGAGCTCAGCGGAAAGAAACTGGCGGTTGTTCCGATCCTGCGCGCGGGAATCGGTATGGTAGACGGGATCCTGAATATGATTCCGGCGGCAAAGGTTGGGCATATCGGTCTGTACCGCGATCCGGATACCTTTGAACCGGTAGAATACTTCTGTAAACTTCCGGCAGATTGTGATGAAAGAGAAGTCTTTGTGGTGGATCCAATGCTTGCCACAGGAGGATCCAGTGTGGCCGCGATCCAGATGCTAAAGGAGAAGGGAGTCAAGCATATCCGGTTTATCTGTATCATCGCCGCGCCGGAAGGAGTTGAGCGGATGACGAAAGAACATCCTGATGTGGACCTGTATATCGGAGCGCTGGATGACCATCTGAATGAGCACAAGTATATCGTGCCGGGCCTTGGAGATGCGGGAGATCGGATATTTGGCACAAAATAGGATGCGAAGGGAGCGGCGTTTATGGGAAACAAAAGAAATGACTATATCAGCTGGGATGAATATTTTATGGGAGTGGCAATGCTGTCTGGGATGCGCTCAAAAGATCCAAATACACAGGTAGGCTGCTGTATCGTAAGCCAGGATAACAAGATCTTGTCTATGGGATACAACGGACTTCCGACAGGCTGCTCTGATGATGAGTTTCCATGGGTAAGAGAAGGAGAAGATCCGTTAAAGACAAAATATGTCTATACGGTCCACAGTGAGCTGAACGCGATTCTGAATTACCGGGGCGGGAGTCTGGAAGGGGCGAAGCTCTACGTTTCCCTGTTTCCCTGCAATGAGTGCGCGAAAGCGATCATTCAAAGCGGGATCAAGGAGGTGATCTTCGACAGCAACAAGTATGAAGATACTCCGTCGGTCCAGGCTTCTATGCGGATGTTTGATGCCGCGGGCGTGCGGTATCACCAGTATCACAGAAGCAGCCGAGAGATTACGATCAAGCTGTAAATGTATATTCTAAAAGAGCTGGCGCCAAATGGCGGCAGTTCTTTTTTTTGCGCAATATTTCTTTAAGAGAAAAATAAGTGGAAATTTAGAGATAAAGAAAGATACATCATGATTATATGAAAAAATAATTGCACAATAAGAAAATGGCAAGTATAGTAGGAGAGTATAATTCGAAAAAAGAAAACAAAAGAGGTGACGTATGGAAGAAAATCGTATCTACAAAAAAGCAGTCAGCAAAGAAGCCTTTATTTTTCTGTTCTTTTTCCTGATCATTTTTGGGAGCCTGGGATGGAAAATGGGCGCGGCAAATATGCTTCAGACAATGATGAACACGGCATACAAGCTATTATTGGAGACCGTTTTCAATATTATGGCGATCGCGGTCATGGCAGGAGCGCTTTCCGGAGTCCTATCGGAATTCGGCGTGATCGCTCTCTTGAACAAACTGCTCTCACCACTGATGAAACCCCTCTATAACCTTCCCGGGGCGGCTACCGTTGGGATCATGACGACGTATCTCTCCGACAATCCGGCCATCTTAAGCCTGGCGGAAGATAAGAACTTCCGGAGATACTTCCACAAATATCAGCTTCCCGCCTTAACGAACTTGGGGACAGCTTATGGAATGGGGCTGATCGTTACAACCTTCATGCTGGGGATCAGTTCTGGCGGAGAGAACTTTGGGATCGCGGTACTGGTGGGAAACCTGGGAGCGGTTGTGGGAAGTATTGTCAGCGTAAGGATCATGATGTTTTTCACAAAGAAAGAATTTGGTACACAAGAATGGTGTATCCCGCCAGAAAAAGGAGTGTCTGTGGAAGATGCGCTGAACCGCAGAGAAATCCGCAAAGGAAGTATTGGGGGGCGTCTGCTGGAAGCCTGCCTGGACGGAGGAAAAAGCGGAGTAGATGTGGGGATGGCAATTATTCCCGGCGTGCTGGTGATCTGTACCCTGGTCATGATGCTCACCAATGGACCGGGGGAAGGGGGAGTCTATACGGGAGCGGCTTATGAAGGAGTAGCGCTTCTGCCCTGGATTGGAGATAAGCTGAACTTTATTCTGGAACCATTGTTTGGTTTCTCTTCCTCATCAGCCATCGCGGTACCGGTGACGGCTCTTGGAGCGGCGGGAGCGGCCATTGGCCTGGTTCCGGATATGGTAAGCGAAGGACTTGCCCACGCAAATGATATTGCGGTATTTACCGCTATGTGCATGTGCTGGAGCGGTTACCTGAGCACCCACGTGGGAATGATGACTGCCTTAAAAGTACCTCATCTGACAGGCAAGGCGATCATCAGCCATACGATCGGAGGCGCCTGCGCGGGAATTGCCGCAAACTTCCTGTTTCAATTCTTTACATTGATCTTATAAAAAAGAGGTGCAGACATAAAAAACAGGCCGGCTTTATCATTGAGCCAGCCTGTTTTTTATCCCATCTTTGCCTGTCTTAAGAGAAACTGATATCTTTTCCAAGCCGCGTTTCCCCGAAAGATATAACAGTCGATCAGGTCAGGGTCAGACGCGTTTTGAAAATTATTATAGGCGTCCTCGATCTCCTGCTGTACCTGGGCAATCTCCTGGACAAGAGAATCATCGCTTCTGCCAAGGAGTCTTTTGTACACGTCTGCATCTGCGTTATTTTCCCTGCGGAATAGTTTCATGAGCCACCTCCATGACGCCAAATCTTTGCCGTCCTTTTTTTACCTAGTATAGGCAATTTTTAGAATAAAATACCAAGATAGGAGATATATATGGATAATAAGAAAGAAGGAAGGAACGCATAAATGTCTGATCACCGGTCCCATGTTGTGGTTAATTTCCTGGTTCGGGCGGTTTTGGGAATGGCTTTGATCTTTTTTATCAATCAATTTTTGGAAACAAAGGGAGTTTCCTTACATGTCGGCCTGAACCCGCTGACCTTCTGCGCTTCCGGTGTATTTGGAGTGCCGGGCGTGGCGCTTCTTTACGGGATCACTTTTTACCAGGGATTATGACTCCAGAAAAGCAAGGCTGCAAAAGTACCCTTCCGGAGCGGAAAGGGAAACCAGCTTCCAGTCAGAAAAGCTGACGGGCCCCTCTTCGATATGGAAGGCATCAAAACCGGGATCCGAACAGATGCAGAAGGAATCCGGCGCCGTATGGAACCCGGTGCCCAGGCCCTTTAGAAATGCTTCCCGCAGGGTCCACAACTGGAAGAAGAGGAAGCCCTGTTCCTGGGAAGGCAGGGAAGCGATCTGTCTGGCTTCTTTTGGATGGTAAAAACGTTTCGAGATTTCAAGAGGCTTGACAGAAGCACGGCTTTTCTCAATATCGATGCCCACTGGAGAGGAAAAGGAGAACGCAAGCGCAGTGTATTCCCCTGAGTGGGACAGGCTGAAATGGACCGGCCTGTGCTGGCGGCCATGGGGATAGGAAAGGAAAGGCTTTCCATATTCATTTGATGCGAAGACCAGATCCTGGGCCGGACAGGCCAGATACGAAGCCAGGATCTTGCGCAGAGCGGCGTGGGACGCAAGGTAGCGCTGGCGGTCGCCGGGCTTGGAGAAGCGGGCGGACTTTTTCTGCTCTTCAAGGGACAAATATTTAAAATCCGCTCCGGTCAATCCATTATTGTAAATGGGCAGCAGCCAGACATGAATCTTTCCAGGATCTGGACATGCGGGAAACGGAACCTGGTCAAAAGAAGAAAAAAAAGTAATATTCATTCAGAAAACTCCTTTCTGAAAAGAGATGCAAATGTTTCGGATTTATTATATCCTCTGAGAAAAAATTTGTATAGAAATTTCTACAGAAATTCAAGATGAAATTTTGTAGAGGTTTTACAAAGATGGCGAATTTGGAAAAAAGGGATAGACAAAGAAGAACTTCCGGGAGTATAATCTCCCTACAAGTTCCGTCGGGGACTTGAGTCTGATTGTTTTCTATAGCGACAGTTTCAATTCATTTGTATTCGAGGCCAGTTCGGCACAAGAATTCACACAAAAGGTATTCAAAAGTATTGCGGACAAAAGAGGAGGGATACTATGTGGACAGCAAACGATTGATCATTTGCGACCCGGAGAGTGGATACGCGGAGGCGCTGGGATTGTTTTTATCTCAAAAAAAGGAACTCTCCCTGCAGGTTCAGGTTTATACGAGTCTTGAGAAAATAAAGGAAGTTCCAGAGGAAGAAGCAGACTGTCTGCTTTTGTCAGAGGAATTTCCAGAGGAGGAGCGCAAGGCGGTCGGGGCAGGAACAGTTTGCCTGCTGACGCAGAATCCCGGACGGGTTCTCAGGGAAGGGGAAAGGGTTTTGTATAAATATCAGCCGGGAGAAAAGCTTTTAGAAACTCTCTTAAGTCTCTGGGAAACAGATGGGAGCGGCGCCAAAATCTTCCGTCAGCCTTCCGGGAAGAAGAAAGGGCGGGTTATCGGGATATTCTCGCCTGTCCACAGGGTCGGGAAAACCAGTTATGCGCTCCGGCTTGGGGAAGAACTGGCAGCTTCCGAGAATGTGCTGTATCTGAATCTGGAAGTATATGCGGGAGCAGGCGGACATTTTGAGGAAGGGGCTCATACGATGGAAGACGTGATCTATTATGCCAGGCAGGAGAAGGGCAATCTGGGGCTGGTACTCACAACGGCTGTAAGACATAAAAATGGCCTGGATTACGTTCTTCCTATGTCGATGCCGGAGGATGTAAAGAGCATTCCGGCGAAGGAGTGGCGGGACCTGACAATACGGATCTTACAGGAAAGCCTTTATGAAACGGTGATCTTAGATATAGACGAAGCGATTTCAGGGGTATACACGCTTTTGGAAATTTGTGAACAGATCCATATGATCGAAGCGGAAGATCCTTATTCTCAGGCAAAGATCCGGCAGTTTCAGGAAGAAGCGGAACTGCTTGGCCGGGAAGATATTTTAGAGAAAATTGTCTATAAGAAGGGGCGGTCATGAACAGGGGAGAATATCTGCACGCCAGGATATTAGAGGAACTGGATCTGTCCAGGGAGGTTCAGGATGATGAACTGACAGAGATCATTTACCGGGTCTTACAGGAAGCGGGAAAGCGGGAGTATCTGCCCCTAGCACAGAAAAGCGCTCTGGGGCGGGAGCTCTTCAACGCGTTCCGCAAACTGGATCTTCTGCAGGAATTCCTGGAAGATGAAGAGATTACGGAGATCATGATCAATGGGACCCAGAGTATCTTCCTGGAAAAGAAGGGAAGGCTGTTTCAGTCGGACAAGCGGTTTCTGTCCAGGGAGAAGCTGGAGGATGTGATCCAGCAGATCGCGGCAGGTTCTAACCGGCTGGTCAATGAAGCATCTCCCATCGTGGACGCCAGACTTCCGGACGGGTCCAGAGTCAATGTGGTTCTTGCGCCGGTCGCGCTGAATGGCCCGATCGTAACGATCCGGAAATTTCCCAAAGAATCAATTACCATGAAACAGCTGATCGGCTGGCAGTCTGTCAGCCAAGAGATAGCGGACTTCCTGTCCCTTCTCGTACGGGCAGGATATAATATTTTCATCAGCGGCGGGACCGGTTCCGGCAAGACCACATTCTTAAATGCATTATCACAGTATATTCCCAAAGATGAAAGAATCATCACCATCGAAGATAACGCTGAACTTAGGATTTTGGATGTTCCTAATCTGGTAAGCTTAGAAGCCAGGAACGCGAACTTAGAAGGAAGCGGAGAGGTGTCCATCCGTGACCTGATCCGATCTGCCCTGCGGATGCGGCCGGACCGGATCATCGTAGGAGAAGTCCGGGGGTCGGAGGCCATTGATATGCTGCAGGCATTTAATACAGGCCACGATGGGAGTCTGAGCACCGGACACGCCAATAGCCCGGCGGACATGCTGAGCAGGCTGGAAACAATGGTTCTTATGGGAATGGATCTTCCGCTGGCCGCCATCCGAAGGCAGATCGCCTCCGGAATCGATATTATCGTACATCTGGGAAGACTTAGGGATAAGAGCCGGAAAGTTCTGGAAGTGTCGGAAGTGATCGCCTGCCGGGATGGAGAGATTGAATTGGCGGCGTTATACAGTTATGAAGAAACAGGGGAGAAGGATGGGAAGATACAGGGAATTTGGAGAAAGGATCATACACTGGCGCACACAGAGAAACTACTGGCAGCAGGCTGTAAGGAGGCGTGAACGGCTCCTGGCGCTGGCTTGGGCAGGAGGATTTGTCCTGTTGACGGCCTGGCTGTATTACCGGTCGTTTGCCGCGGCGGTCTTCCTGTGGCCCCTTCTGATCTGGAAATACCGGAGCAGGGAAGAAGACTATGTGAGAAAGAAACGGAGTGAATTTCTCCTTCAATTTAAAGAGATGATCCAGGACATGGCTTCCGCTCTGAATAGCGGCTACTCAGTGGAAAATGCTCTTCGGGAGACGCAAAAAGAAATGAAGCTTCTGTATCCGCCGGAGGCCGCGATATCAAAAGAGCTGGAGCTGATGGTCCGGCAGATGCGGCTGCAAATGCCTTTGGAACAGGTGTTTGAGGAATTTGCCGGCCGTGTAGGAGTAGAAGACGTAAGTAATTTTGCCGCCGTGTTCTCTGCGGCAAAGAGAAGCGGCGGGGATATGATCGGGATCATCCAGAATACGGTGGGGCAGATTGGAGATAAGATCGAGGTCCACCGGGAAATTGATACGATCCTTGCGGCAAAAAAGTACGAATTTAAAGTCATGTCAGCGATCCCCTATGGGATCATCCTTTATCTCATCTTAAGTTTCCCGGAGTTTACAGCGTGTTTATATGGAAATATAGCAGGAATAGGAGTGATGACAGGATGTTTGGCGGTCTATACCGGAGCCTGCGTGATTGGTGCAAAGCTGGTAGATATCGACGTCTGATGCTCTTAGTATCCGCCTTTTTGCTGGTGATGGGAGCTATCGTTTTCGCAATGGATGCGCGAAGATCCGCAACCAGGATTGAAGAAGGGCTTCCCAGAAATGGTTATGGACAGGGAAGCCATATGGTAGAGCTGACAGCCGCTATGGAAGGCGGAATCCGGACGGATATCTCGGTGGAAGTATCAGAAAGAGCCTATACCAAAGATGAGATCCAGGAATTGTTCCGCAGGTGCACGGCGGTCTTGGACCAGACGATCCTTGGAGAGAATCAGAGTCTGGACCGGATTGAGACCAATATGGACCTGGCGGCAGAAGTCCCCGGCGAGCCAGTAGACGTATCCTGGGAGCTGGACCGGTATGATGTGATGAACGTATATGGGGAGATCCAGCCGAGCGGTCTAGACCGGGAAGGAACCATGGTGAATCTTAAGGCCATCCTTACTTATCAGGAAGATGAGACACAGCAGGCGTTCTATGAGTGTACGGCTATGGTATACCCCAGGGCCTTAAGCAAAGAGCAGGAAAAGAAGGCCAGTTTGGAAGAAACCATTCGAAAGCAGGACCAGGACACTCAGACAAAGGAGCGGCTGGCGCTTCCGCGGCAGGTGGGTGGGGAAACGGTCAGCTACTATCCAAGGCTGGACCCGCGGGGACTGGTGATCATGGTATTGGCAGTCCTGACAGGATTTCTATTGTACGCGAAAGAAAAGCAGGATCGGGAAAGGCTTCGCCGGGAGCGAAAGGAACAGATGATCCGGGATTATCCGGAGGTAGTCAGCAAACTTACGCTATTTCTGGGAGCGGGGATGACGGTAAAAAGAGCCTGGAAGAAAATTGTCCAGGATTATGAAGCGGCGCGGGAGGCAAAAGGGGAACGCTGCATTTATGAAGAGATGGCTCAAACCTGCAGGGAGATGGACAGCGGGATCATGGAATCGGAGAGTTATGAACGGTTTGGGAGACGCTGTCAGGTACAGGAATATATGAGGCTGGGGGCTTTGCTCTCCCAGAATCTGAGGAAAGGGACAAAAGGATTGACGCAGATGCTGCGGATGGAAGCGATCCAGGCGTTTGAGGAGCGGAAAGCCAGAGCGAAACGTCTGGGAGAGGAAGCGGGAACGAAACTGCTGGCGCCGATGTTTCTGATGCTGGCAGTGGTTTTAGTCATTGTGATCGTCCCGGCGTTTTTGTCGATCCAGCTTTGAAAGAAAACGGAGACAGTAAAATCAGGACGGAAAGGAGTAACGATATGTTGTGGAATAGTTTTATTTGGAGAATACGATCTTTAATGTGGACACTGAGGGAAGACAGAGGAATAGGGGTGGTGGAAGTGATCTTGATCCTGGTGGTGCTGATCGGCCTGGTGATCATCTTCAAATCCCAGCTTACCAGCCTGGTCCAGACAATATTTCAGAAAATCACCAGTGAAAGCGCGGGAATCTAAGATAATACCTGAACCCAAGGAAGTGTCTGGATTTAGGCAAGCACCGCGGCAGGCAGAGGTGACGGCGTACCTTAGTTTGGTATTCATCCTGCTGATGGCGTTTGCCGGGGCCATGATCGAAAGCGCCTCGATCCAAAACGCGAAGAATTATAGAAGAGCAGATATGAACCGGGCTATCGAATCCGTGTTTGCGGAGTACCAGAAGGAGCTTTTGGAGGAATACGATATTTTTGCGCTGGAGGGGACTTATGAGACAGGGAATTATTCGGAATCTCAGGTCCTGGATCGGCTGTCCTACTACGGAGCGGAAAATATGGAACAGGATGTGAAACGGATCCAGTTGCTGACGGATCGCGGAGCACAGACATTCTATCAGCAGGCCGCCGCTTATATGGAACACAAATACGGACTTGCGGCGTTCCGGGAGATGGAGGGAGATACGGCTGTCTGGAGGCAGCAGGAGCAGGAAGCGAAAGCGTGTCAGATACAGGAGAAAGAACAAAAAGATGAGCTGACAGAACTTCTCAAGGAAGAAGAAGCAGCGCTTCCTGAACAGGATAATCCCATTTCTCATGTGGATCAATTAAGAGAATCTCCGATCCTGGAACTGGTACTGCCGAAAGAAATCCAGGTTTCTGAGAAGTCCATCAATCTGGAAGAAACGGTAAGCCATAGGAATCTCCAGGAAGGATACGGGGATTTCTCGGATGTGGCAGAGGATGGAGGAGTCTTGTCAGATCTGCTTTTTGGAGAGTATCTGATGGATCATTTTGATATGGCGGTGGGAGGAGATAAAACAGGAGCCCTGGACTATGAACTGGAATATATCCTTGCCGGGAAGGAAAGCGACCGGGAGAATCTGGGAGCAGTTGCAGACCGGCTTGTGCTCCTGCGGTTCGTACCAAACTACGCGCATCTGCAGAGCAGCGCCAAGAAGAAGGGAGAAGCCAGAGCTTTGGCCGGGACCCTCTGTTCGCTGCTGGCGGTTCCGGCAGTCACAGAAGCGGCGGCTCAGGCGATCCTGCTGGCCTGGGCCTTTGGAGAATCGGTGGTGGATGTCCGGACTCTTCTCAAAGGGAATAAGGTGCCCTTAATAAAATCTGAAGAAAGCTGGCAGCTTTCCCTATCCGGCCTTATGGAACTGGGAAGCGGAGAAGAGGCCAAGGATGGAAGGGATGCGAAAGATGGCCTCGCCTACCGGGATTATCTCCGTATGCTGTTATTTTTGGAATCCAAGGAGAAAACAGGAGTGCGGGCGTTAGATCTGATCGAGCAGAATCTGAAAACGGAACATGGACTGGGGTTTTTCCGGGCGGATCAATGCATCAGCCGGATAGAAGTAGAAAGCACCTGCAGACTCCGGCGGGGAATTACTTATCGGTTTTCTACTTATTTTGGATATCGCTGACAGACAGGAGGTGAAGACAGATGCCCTTCCGGCAAGTCTTAAAGATACCATACCTTAAAAGAAATACATTACAGGAAAGGAGAAAGATTCGTACGATGCAAAATAAGATACTCCCCTCACGATCGATTCGTCATACATCTGCCGGGAGGGCATCTGTCTTCACCTCTATGAAAGGAAGCATTACGCTGGAAGCCGCCGCGGCTGTCCCGATTTTCTTTTTTGCGGTCCTCTGCCTGCTCTTTCTGATGGAGATCATGGCGATCCAGACCGCAGTCCGGTCAGGACTGCAGTACGCGGGGAAACAGGCGGCGGCAGGAGCCTATCCGGCAGCGGTCCTGACGCCGGGGCAGATTGAAAGGGATGTGATAAGCGCGATCGGAGCGGCCAGGCTGGAGCGGAGTATTATAGAAGGCGGGATTGACTGCAGCGGTTCCCGGATGTCGCCCCGGACTGGGGTGGCAGAGTTATCTGCGGTCTGCCAGGTCAAAATCCCGCTTCCGATCTTTCAGATCCCGCTTCTGGAATACGAACAGAAGATGCGGATCAAAGGATGGACCGGATATGAAAAGACCGGATTTGGCGGAGAAGATGACGAGACGGTCTATGTTACAGAGACCGGGCTTGTATATCACCAAGATTACCACTGTACCCATCTGGAATTGTCGATCCGTATGGTAAATCCCTCGGAGGTTGCAGATCTTCGCAATGAAAGCGGCGGGAAATACTATGCCTGCGAACACTGTAAAAAAGGCGGGACAGGAGGAGTGTATATCACCGATACCGGGAACCGGTATCACAGTTCGCTGTCCTGCAGCGGGCTGAAGCGGACGGTATATGCGGTACCCGTGTCAGAAGTGATCGGAAAGGGGGCGTGTTCCAGATGTGGGAGGTAGGAAGAGTGATGTGCCTGGGAGCATTGGCGGGTCTTGCGGTCACCGATATTTGCTGGCGGAAGATCCCGGCGGAGATTTTTGTTATGGGAACCGCCGGAGTCCTGCTCTACCAGGTGGTTTCCAGAGAGACCGATCTGGTTCTTATACTGGGAGGAGCGGGGATAGGGCTGCTCTTTTTCCTGATCAGCAGGGCTACAGGCCAGGGGATCGGATATGGGGACAGCTGGGGGATCTTGGTGCTGGGACTGTATTTGGGATTATGGAAACTGCTGGAGGTGCTGGCGGGGACATTTTTGCTTCTTTTGGCGGCTGCCATGGTTCTGTTGGCAAGGCGGCATATGTCATCCAAATGTACTCTGCCGTTTTTCCCATTTCTGACAGGCGGATATTTGGTGGGAATGCTGATGGGAGGAACAGTGTGGTGAGAAGAACAAGATGGATGCGAGGGAGCTTGACCGTGGAGATGTCCTATCTTATGCCATTGATCCTTCTGCTTCTTATGAGCAGTATTTTAGCGATTTTTTATTTTCACGATAAGAATATCCTGGCAGGAGCGGCATATGAAACAGCCGCTGTAGCCGGGACGAAGATCCGGGAGAAAGAGAAGACGGACGCGGCGCAGATAGAAGCGCTGTTCTATGAAAGAACGGAAGGAAAATGTATTCTTTTCCCGACGCCGGAAGTATCTATTGAAATCGGGGATCGGGAGATAATTGTAACGGCGGCCGCGCGCCGAGGGGAATTTGGGCTTTCTGTAGAGAAAAAGATCCCGGTGACAGAACCGGAGAAGACAATCCGGGACAGAAAGCGGTTAAAGGAGATAGGAAATGGAACGAAGAATTACAATTGAAGAAGCGGGAATTTATAAAGAGGATTACCAGATGAAAATGCTTCAGGCAGGAGAGCCGGAAGGGCTGCTCCCGGTAAAGGCGAGAGGAATGAACGGCAGCAGTTTTTATGATTATGACGTGAGCGGGAAGATTTCATTTCAGGCCATGTATGAACGGAGTAAGATACAGGCGGAAGATATCCGGCTTTTCCTGCGGCAGTTCCAGACGGCGCTTTCAGAAGTGAGACGGTATTTGCTGGATATTAACCGGATTCTGCTGAAACCAGAGTATCTCTTCTATGAGGACGGCAAAGTCTACTTCTGCTATTATCCTCCTTTTCAGGGAAGTCTGTGGGAGGAATTCCACGGATTGACAGAGTATTTTGTAAAGCAGGCGGATTATGAAGATAAAGAATGTATTCGGATGGTATTTCTGCTGCATAAAGGAACCATGGAAGAGAACTACAGTTTAGAAAAATTGATCGCAGAATGTTTGAAAAAAGAAGAACGGCCGGAAGAAGAGAAAAAGAACCAGTACGATACACAGGAACATGACTGGATCACCAGCCAGGAAATGGGAAGTCTGATCATGGAAGAGACAGAGAACATGTGGACTCCGGTAAGAAGATTCCTGCGGAAGCACAAGAAACCTAAGTGGGGAGATTGGGATGGGCTATATATCGAAGAGGAAGAGCTGTAACGAGGAGGGGATGACAGGTTTGCTGTTGACACTGTCCGGGAATAGTGAGAAAATCAATTCATGATGAATCAATATTCCAAGAAGCCAATTTGTACAATTTTACTTATAGCAGTCAATGTGATCGTCTTTTTTATCTTAAGCTTTCAGGGGATGACGGAAGACGGAGTTTTTATGCTGGAGCACGGAGCCATGTATGTGCCGCTGATGGTGAGCCAGGGGGAATATGGGCCGTTATTTACCAGTATATTTCTCCATTTTGGCTTTTCCCATCTGATGAATAATATGGTCATGCTTCTGGTGATCGGATGGAATCTGGAATTGGAGATCGGAAAGATCAAATATCTGATCATTTATTTCGCAAGCGGGATCTGTGGAAATGCTGCTTCCGCAGTCTGGGATATATATACAGGAGATTACGCGATATCGGCGGGAGCCTCCGGCGCCATCTTCGGGATCACAGGAGCGCTTCTTTATGTGGCGGTCCGCAACCGGGGGCAGATCGGAAACGTGACGGGAAGAGGCCTGGTCTTCATGGTAGCGCTGAGTCTTTATTATGGTTTTTCCAGCGGAGGGGTGGATAATTTTGCCCACATCGGCGGCCTGTTATCTGGATTTCTCCTGGCAGTTCTGCTATACTGGAAGAGAAATAGAAAAGACCGTACGCTCTCCTGGGATGGAAACCGCTTTTAGCGTCCCGTTGTGCGCGGTTACGATCCTTTTGGCGATGGCAAGGCCAAGACCGGTACCATTTTCTTTGTGGGTTACAAACGGTTCGAAGATGTGGGAAAGCTCTTCGCTTTCGATGCCGCAGCCATTATCTGAAACGGAAATTATAAGAAAACCATCTGATATAGCCGCACGGAGGCCGACAGACGGAGTCGTTCCTTCCGGGTAAGAAATGGAAGAAACGGCGTCTTTGGCATTTCGCAGGAGATTTAAGAGGACTTGGCGCATTTTCACGGAGTCGATGGAAACGGCGGGAAGTCCCGGCAGGATCTCGGAAACAAATTCAATATCAGTATCGATCAGAGAAGAGGCAAAAGATAATACCAGCGTTTTGAGAAAAGAATTGGTATCTGTCAGGGTAAGATTCAGCCGGTCGCCATTGTTGAAAGAGGACAGCTCTTCTAAGAGTTGTTTCATATACTCCATATCCTGACGCAGATTCTTCCAATGGGCGCAGGTGACAAGGTCGGGCCGTTCGGCTTCGATCAGTTGGAGCGTACTGTAAATGAGCGTAAATGGATTGCGGATCTCATGGCTGATGGCGCTGATGTCCATCCGGTGTGACTCCAGGAGCCGCTCAAGAAGCTCTTTTTTCTGCGGACTTTCCTCCATGATCTGCTGTAATTTGTCGTAGTCTGTCGCTGAAAACATAGTATTTACCGCCCTTTCTGACTTATCAGTTTAGCATTGGCGAAGGAAATAATCAATTATATTTTTAAGAGAAAGAGGGAGAAGAAGATGAAAGACGAGAATTGCATTTTTTGTAAACTGGCAAACGGTGAGATACCGACGGCAACCTTGTATGAGGACGATGACTTCCGGGTTATCCTGGATGCGGGTCCGGCTTCAAAGGGACATGCGCTGATCCTGCCGAAAGAACATTTCAAGGATCTGTATGAACTGGACGATGAGGTGGCTTCGAAAGCGCTGGTCCTGGCAAAAAAGATGATCACAAAACTTACAGACGTTCTGGGCTGCGATGGCTACAACATCGTGCAGAATAACGGAGAGACCGCAGGACAGACGGTGTTCCATTTCCATATCCATCTGATCCCCAGATATAAGGATGATGAAGTTGGTTTGGGATGGAAGATGGGAGAGCTTACGGAAGAGGATAAGGAAGAGATCTTATCCAAAATGGGATAAAGCGAGAAAGTGAAGGATGAGACAAGTGGGAGTAAAAGCGATTGGAAGAACCGCTTTTGATGCAGTTTATGAAAAGAACGTGCAGATCGTGTACAAAACAGCATTGTATTACTCCAAGAACCGTCATACCGCAGAAGAGATCACCCAGGCAGTTTTTATGAAGCTGTATGTTAACATGGAGAACATCAATATGGAGGCGGTTGACTCCTGGCTGTTAGTTACGGCGAAACATATGGCGCTGAATCATAGGAGGAAAGCCAAGCGCGAAACCATAAAGGAGGATGCGCTTGAAATCTATGAATACCGGAATACTTCTGAAAGTCCGGAAGATCATTTCATGAACAGGCTGCGTGAAAGAGAACACCGGGAGCTGGCGGAAACGATTTTCGCTGATCTGTATCAGGTCAATGAACGCTGGTATGATGCGGTCCTGCTCGCGTATTTTCTGGAGAAGCCCCAGAAAGAAGTGGCGGAGACTATGGGGATACCGCTGGAGAGTCTGCACAGTATGCTGTATCGGGCAAAGAAATGGATAAGAAAAAATTACGAAGAACAGTTTCACCACTTGAATAAAGCATAAAAACAGGTGCCGGACAGGCACCTGTTTTGCTCTGAAAAGTTGCGGAACGGAACAATTCCTATTTGGCAACAGATTCAATGAGATCGATGATAGTATCGATAGAATTCTGCTGAGACGACTTTTTCATAGTTTCGGTGTAAACCTCCCGGTTTTCATACAGCCGGTTGATCGCGCCCAGAAGCGTCTCGTTGGTCAGTTCCGATTCTTCCAATACAATGCTGAATCCCTGGCGTTCAAAGGAACGGGCATTGAGAATCTGGTCGCCCCGGCTTGCGTTTGCCGGAAGCGGGATCAGAAGATTTGGCTTATGTAAAGCTAAAAGTTCACAGATCGCGTTTGCGCCTGCCCGTGAGACAACAATATCTGTAAGGGCAAAAAAATCTTTTAGCTCTTCCTTGATATATTCGTATTGGGCGTAGCCCTCTAAGTGTGTCAGCGTAGGATCGATCTTGCCCTTTCCGCACAGATGGATCACCTGATAGGATTTTAAAAGCTCCGGAAGGATCGCCCGGATCGCTTCATTGACGGCTACGGCCCCCAGGCTTCCTCCGATGATCAAAATGACAGGTTTCTCGGATGTAAAACCTAAGAATTCCAGGGCTTTGTATTTATCACCGCTGAGCAGTTCCTGGCGGATGGGGGAGCCGGTAAGAACCGCCTTGCCCGCGGGGAGATGTTCCAGCGTCTCAGGGAAGTTGCAGCATACCTTGGTAGCGGCCGATAAAGAGAGTTTATTTGCCAGACCCGGAGTCATGTCGGATTCATGGATGATCGTGGGTACGTGCCGCTTTTTGCCGGCCAGCACGACAGGAACAGAGACGAATCCTCCTTTGGAGAAGATTACGTCAGGATCCAATATTTTTATTAACCGCTTGGCTTCGCCCATCCCTTTAAGGACGCGGAACGGATCGGTAAGGTTCCGCACGCTGAGATAGCGGCGGAGTTTACCCGTGGAGATTCCATGGTAGGGAATTCCAAACTGTTCGATCAATTCCTTTTCGATCCCTTGATAGGAACCAATATAATGGATATCATACTGCAGCTCTTTCAGGCGTGGAAGAAGAGCAATATTTGGCGTAACATGCCCTGCGGTTCCGCCTCCGGTTAAGACGATTCTCTTCATAACGACCTCCCCAATGCGGCCAAAATATCTTTTTGACCTTAACAACATTTTATACTATATTATATATTATACGTTTCTAAGGGATTTGGTCAAGAGAAAGAGAGAAATGTAGAATGAAAGAAACACCCAATGAACTGGAACAGATCATTAAAGAGGAAGTGCGGAAAGAAGCGGATGACATTAAAGCGGCCGTCCAGGAATCTGAACAGGAAGACTTGTCAGAGGAAAAGAAGGATGAAATCCGTCAGAATCTGCAGAAACAGATAGAAGAATATCAGAAAGAAAAGATCTACGAACAGCTCTCCCAGGAGGACCGGGAGGCGCTGGAATTGGGGAAACAGATCCAAAGAGAACAAAAAGAAGGCGGAGGCCGTAGGAAATCCAGGGGCAAAAGGTTGAGCAGAATGGGGTTGAATCTGGCGGCTGTCCTGGCTTTGGTCTTGATCCTTGGGATCACCAGTGTGGGCGGACCGGAGAGAATTGTGGAGATGATGAGGCGTGCGGTAGGCGAAAGAGAAGTTGTACAGGTAGATTCTGATGAAGACAATCTGAAGCTTGCGGAGGAGAAGGAGGAAGAAGCGTACCAGGAGATTAAGGATGCGTTTGGCGTAGATCCGGTGAGGCTGTCAATTTATCCAGAAGGAATGCAGTTTTCCTCTGTTGACATAGACAATTCTCTTCAAACGGCAGAGATGAAATTTAGATATGGGAAAGAAAATGTAGTGTATATTATAAGTACAACTTATACAGACGCTTCATATGGAATAGATGTAGAAGACAAAATCACAGATCAATATTATAAAGAAAAAAAAGGACAGGAAATCGAAATAAAAGAATATCAAGTAAAGGGAACAAATGAAAAACGATATTCTGCAAGCTATAAATACAATGGGATAGAATATTTTTTAATTGGAACTATGACAAAACAGGAATTTGAATTAATTATTGATAATTTGCATTTTAATATATAAAACTACGTCAGTTTTTGTCGAGTTATGTGTCTTATTATATGAGGGCGGGGGTAAGTATGGAGGTAATGGATGAAAAAGAAGATTTTATCATTGTGCTGTGCCCTTTTATTGATGGCCGGATTGTTCGGAATTTCTTTTAACGAGGTCAAAGCGGAAGAGGGACGGCCGATGATAGACGGTTCCTATCTGACCCATGAGGACGAGTCGATTGGTTACGATACCAAGATAACCAGGGGTGTAGACTTGTTGGCCGGATATTCGAAATCCGTGCGGCTGGGGCCGGGCGTGCTGTATGCAGGAGGAAGCACCATTGCGGCACATGTGGTGGAAGAAGTAGGAATCAGCGTGATAGTGGAACGAGCTCAGGAAGGCGATGATCATTGGTCTATCTACGATGGATGGCAGAAATTCAATCAGAACATTGATAAAGTTTCTGATAACCGGAGGCTGGAAGTAGAAGGCGGATATTACTACCGGGTACGGTGTATCCATTCGGCGAACAGCGATATGAGCAGCAGTTTCACAAACGGAGTCTTTATCGAAGAGCCAGAGATTATACCAGGCATTGACTAAAACATTTCATGACCCATATTTTACTCGGAAGTCCCGATAAGAAGCATTATGTCAGGGGACCTGCAGCGGACATCACAGTCGGTGCGAAGTAGAAACTATTAACAAATAATTTCGACCTTACATTGAGAAAATTGAGAAACCACGTAGGTCCACGTTACGGGCCAGAGACATCGCGGTGATGTCCGCTGCAGGTCCTCTGACGCCAAAAAATGAGAACGAATAAGCAGGGAAAGGATACCAGGCCGACAGGCTTAGTATCCTTTTTCCCTTCTATCAATCTTATAAACCGAGATCGTTATGCCTGGCTAATGGCTTGTTTCAGCGCCCAGGCAAGCTGGTCGGGACAGGAAGTGGGCTTGTTCCCGCAGGTGATCCCCTCCAGGCGGGAAATCGCCTCGTGTACATCCATACCCTGGACCAGGCGGGACACGCCCTGGGTATTGCCGCTGCATCCGCCTACAAATTCTACATTTTTTATGATATTATCTTCTACGTCTACCCGGATAAGCTGGGAACAGACGCCGTGGGGTCTATAATCCATATTGTACCTCCTGAAAAAATTATGTTTTTGTTCGCAACCAATACATCACGGAACTGCCATAGCGGTATTATATCAAACTTGACGGGTAGTGGCAAATTGATTTTTCCTGTGGTAAAATCAGGGAAGAGACACAGGAAAGGACGTGAAAACGATATGATAGGTATTATTGGAGCGATGGAAGAGGAAGTACAGGCGTTAAAGGAAGCCATGACGGTGGAAGAGATACGGGAAAAGGCATCCATGACCTTCTGCAGGGGGAATCTGTGCGGCCAGGATGTGGTAATCGTTAGAAGCGGAATCGGGAAGGTAAACGCAGGTATCTGCGCGCAGATCTTGATCGATGATTTTCGGGTAGATGCGCTGATCAATACAGGGATCGCCGGATCGCTGGATGCGCGGATCGATATTGGAGATATGGTGATTTCTACGGACGCCCTGCACCATGATATGGACGCTACTATTTTTGGAGATCCGGCAGGACAGATTCCCCGGATGGACGTATTGGCGTTTCCGGCGGACGCGGAGCTTGTGGAGAAAGCGCGCCAGGCGAATGAGAGGGCAAATCCGGAGATCCATACATTTCTGGGAAGAGTGGTGAGCGGAGATCAGTTTATCTCATCCCAGGAAGCAAAAGACCGGATACACAGCCAGTTCCAGCCGCTCTGCACAGAGATGGAGGGAGCCGGAATTGCCCAGGCGGCATACCTGAACAAAGTTTCGTATGTCATAATTCGGGCTATTTCTGACAAAGCTGACAACAGCGCCCAGATGGATTATCCGGAGTTTGAGCGCCGGGCGATCACCCACAGCGTGCGGCTGGTCAAGGAACTGCTGAGCAGTATGTAGCCGGAAACCATGATCATGACAGGTTAAAACAAGACAGAAACTGACAATGCCAGGTCGATTCCTGGAGAACGGTTTTTAAGCCCTCTTTGCGGATTTCCAGTATAATGCTAAGCAAAAGGAGGGCTTTTTTATGTTAGAGACAATACTGGACAAGCAGATTTTATTTGTGCTGATGGGGATTCTGACGGCGGTTGGGATCGCCAGCAAATGTGTGGCCAGCACATCTTTGAAACGGATGGCGCGGGCGGCGGGCAATATGGGGAAGAGCACCCATCCCCTGATGCGGCTGGTGAGAGCCAAATTCGAACATGCCTGTATGGTCAGCGAACGGGTGGAAAATGTGCGGGTTTTTGTGGACAAGTACCTGTACGAGTACAAAGTAGCCGGAGTGAAGCTCCATACCTGGAGACGGCTGGAGAAGGTCACAGCGGGATTGTGTCTGCTGCTTGGTCTTTTGGGAGCGGCCGCGTGGTACAGCGCAGGCGGAATGAGCGAGATGGTCCTGCGGACGGGAGCGGCAGGCGCCGGACTGGCGGTGCTGATCTACCTTGCGCATGTGTCCACCGATGAGGATTACCGGTTGGAGGCGGCAGGCAATTATATGGTGGATTACCTGGAAAACGTGTGTCTCCATCGATACGAGAAGGCGTATCAGAAGGAGATCCAAGTAATGGCGCCGGAAGCGCCGTCTGCCGGCGCGGCGGAGACCAGAGGGACTCAGCTATACCAAGAAAAGGAGATACCCGGAATCCAGGCGGAGCCGGAGCGTCCGGCAGGGCCGGAGGTACAGCCTCAGCCGATGCGGCCGGAAATCCGTCCAAATGCAGAACCGCAGCCGGAGAAAACACCGCGGCAGACGCCTCAGCCGGAAACGGTGATCCCAATCCGGGGAACCGCTCCGGAGAAAGACCTTTCGGAACCAGACCTGAATAAAGGGAGGGCGGCTGCACAGGCGAAGCGGCAGAATCCAGAGAGAAACCGGAAGGAAGAAGAGGAAGTACAGACTCCGAAAGACGTGCTGATCCGGCAGATCCTGGAAGAGTTTATGGCTTGATTAAAACATAGCGATTTGCTAAAATATAAGAGATATCTGGTAAATTTTACATTCAGCCATAGATGTGGAAAGGAGTCGTTATGGGAAACAGAGTGACATTCGATTATTCGAAGGCAGAGAAGTTCATTGGAAGCCATGAAGTTGAGGCTATGGAGCGGATCGCCCAGCAGGCGAAGGAAGTACTGGTGGAAAGAAGCGGGGCGGGAAATGATTTCCTGGGCTGGATCGATCTTCCGGTAGACTACGATAAAGAGGAATTCGCCCGGATCAAGGCGGCGGCGGAGAAGATCAAATCTGATTCAGAGGTGCTGATCGTGATCGGAATCGGCGGATCTTATCTGGGGGCAAGAGCCGCGATCGAATTTCTGCGTCACAGTTTTTACAATTCTGTTTCAAAGGAAGTCCGCAAAACCCCGGAGATCTATTACGCTGGGAACAGCATCAGCAGTACCTATCTGAAGGATCTGATCCAAGTGGTAGGAGACAGGGACTTTTCAGTAAATATTATTTCTAAATCAGGGACAACCACAGAACCGGCGATTGCTTTCCGCGTGTTTAAAGAACTTCTGGAGAAGAAGTACGGCAAAGAAGCGGCGGCAAAGAGGATTTACGCCACAACGGACAAAGAGAAAGGCGCCCTTAAGAATCTGGCGGATGAGGAAGGCTATGAGACCTTTGTAGTGCCGGATGATGTAGGCGGAAGATTTTCCGTGCTGACGGCAGTAGGTTTGCTGCCAATCGCGGTGAGCGGCGCGGATATCGACCGGTTGATGGAAGGCGCGGCCAGCGGAAGGAAGCAGGCGTTGGAGAATGGATTTGCCGACAACCCGGCGCTCCAGTACGCGGCTGTCAGAAATATCCTTCACAGAAAAGGGAAATCTGTAGAGATCCTGGCTAATTATGAGCCAAGCCTCCATTATGTATCTGAATGGTGGAAGCAGCTCTATGGAGAAAGCGAAGGAAAAGATCAGAAGGGAATCTTCCCGGCATCGGTGGATCTTACGACAGATCTTCACTCCATGGGACAGTTCATCCAGGACGGAAGCCGGATCATGTTTGAGACGGTGATGTGTGTGGAAGAGTCGAAAGAAGAAGTGGTGCTCCAGGAAGAACCGGTGGACCTGGACGGATTGAATTACCTTGCGGGAAAAACGGTGGATTTTGTAAATAAAAGCGCTATGAACGGGACGATCCTGGCCCATACGGATGGAAACGTGCCGAATCTGCGGGTAAATATCCCGGCCCAGGATGAATTCTCTCTGGGAGAGCTTTTCTACTTCTTTGAGTTTGCCTGCGGAGTCAGCGGCTATATTTCCGGGGTCAATCCATTTAACCAGCCGGGAGTTGAGAGCTATAAGAAGAACATGTTTGCTCTGCTTGGCAAACCGGGATATGAAAAAGAAAGAGAAGAATTGTTAAAAAGATTGTAATGGATACACTATACGATAAGCTGAGAAAATACGGAGAATCTGATCATTATGGGTTCCATATGCCCGGCCACAAAAGGCGGCCGGGCATAGCGGGCCTGGAGAAACTGTATCAGATCGACATTACAGAGATCGAGGGATTTGACGATCTGCATCATGCGAAAGGTATCCTAAAGGAGGCCCAGGAGCGGGCGGCAGAAGTCTTTTGCGCGGAGGAGACCCATTTCCTGATCAATGGGAGTACGGTGGGGATTTTAAGCGCCCTCGCCGGAGTAACGAAAAAGGGTGATACTGTACTTGTGGCAAGAAACTGTCATAAGTCTGTATATCACGCGGTTTATATGAAAGAATTGAAGCCCATCTATCTATATCCGGGCTTTGATCAAGAAGCTGGGGTGAATACGCAGATTGCCGCAAAAGATGTGAGGGCGGCTCTGAAAAGGCATCCGGAGATCCGGGCAGTGGTGATCGTATCCCCCACTTATGAGGGCGTCGTTTCTGATGTGGCGGACATCGCCAGAGAAGTCCATGAGAAGGGGATTCCGCTGATCGTAGATGAGGCTCACGGAGCCCACTTTGGCTTCCACCCTTATTTTCCTGAGAATTCTAACACGAAAGGCGCCGATCTTGTGGTGCACAGTCTTCATAAAACTCTCCCCTCTTTAACTCAGACAGCCCTTTTGCACATCAATGGACCGATCGTGGACCGGGCAGAGGTCAGACGTTATCTGGATATGCTGCAGACCAGCAGTCCTTCCTATGTTCTGATGGCCAGTATTGATTACTGTATCCATCAGCTGGAAACCTGCGGCGGAAAGCTGTGGCCGCCTTATGTGGAGCGACTGGAACGTCTGCGAAAAGAACTGGCAGGACTGCGGCGGCTTAAGCTGATCCAGCGGCCGGATCAAGACCCTTCTAAACTGGTGATCCAGGGGACGGGAGCAGGGATGAATGGGCGGGAGCTATATAAGCTTTTGCTGGACAAATACCAGCTTCAAATGGAGATGGCGGCAGGCGGTTACGTGCTGGCCATGACTTCGCCAGGTGATACAGATGAGGGGATGGAACGGCTTTCCAGGGCATTATTTGACATTGATGAAATGTCTGGTTTGATGTATAATGCTAGCAAGCCTTATAGTGAAGTACAGTATCCGAGGCTGGAGCAGGTGTTTACCAGCGCGGAGGCTGCCAGAAGGCGGGAAGGCGGCCATGGGCGGAGCATCTCCTGGGAAGAAAGTGAAGGCGCTGTTTCGATGGAGTACGCCTACTTGTATCCTCCCGGAATTCCGCTGATCGTGCCGGGAGAGAGGATCAATGCCGAGGCGGTGGAAATCCTGAAACGCCGCCGGGAGCAGGGCTTCTTCGTGGAAGGTCTGGAACAAGACGGACGGATCGAGGTTTGGACAAATGGGTAAAATATACTATATCATGGGGAAAAGTTCTTCTGGAAAGGACACCATGTATAAAGAACTGCAAAAACGTTTTCCGGCTCTGAAACGGGTGGTTCTGTATACCACGCGGCCGGTCCGGGAAGGAGAGCGGGACGGCGTAGAGTATTTCTTTGTTTCACAGGAACGGCTGGAGCAGTTCCAGAGAGAAGGCAGGCTGATCGAGCTGCGCACGTATCATACGGTGTGCGGAGACTGGAAATATGCTACTGTGGATGACGGACAGATCCGGCTTGATGAGGCGGATTACCTGATGATCGGGACATTGGAATCTTATCAGAAGATGAAGGAATATTTTGGTGAAACGGTTTTGGTTCCTATCTATATAGAAGTAGAGGATGGGGAGCGGCTAAGCCGGGCGCTGGATCGTGAGAGGCGCCAGATGGTCCCAAGATATGACGAACTGTGCAGACGGTTTCTGGCGGACAAGGAAGATTTCTCCGAAGAGAATCTTAGAAAGGCCGGGATCACCAGAAGATACAGAAATCAAGATCAGTTACAATGTTTAGAAGAAATTGCAGAGGGAATACAGTATGGGAAGTTTTAAAAATGTGGTGGGCCATAAGGACATCATCAAGTATATCCAAAACGCGGTGACAGAAGATAAGGTATCACACGCTTATATTTTGAATGGAGAGAGGGGATCCGGGAAAAAGATGCTGGCCAATCTTTTTGCCGCCACTCTTCTGTGTGAAAGAAAGGGGCCGGATCCGTGCAATGAATGCCATTCCTGTATCCAGGCGGAGAGCGGCAATCATCCGGATATTATCCGGGTGGTCCATGAGAAGCCTGGAAGCATCAGTGTGGACGATATCCGTGAACAGGTGAATCAGACGGTTTCCGTGAAACCTTACCAGGGTCCGTATAAGGTCTACATCATTCCAGAAGCAGATCTCATGACGGTCCAGGCTCAGAACGCGCTTCTGAAGACCATTGAAGAGCCGCCGGAGTATGTGGTGATCCTGCTGCTTACGGAGAACGCGGATCTGCTGCTTCCTACCATTACCTCTCGCTGTGTGATGTTAAAGCTTAGGAATATCAAGGATACATTGATCAAAAAGTATCTGATGGAAAAGCTGGAGGTGCCGGACTATAAAGCAGATATCTGTACAGCATTTGCCCAGGGGAATATGGGACGGGCGATCATGCTGGCTGGTTCCGAGCATTTTAATGAGATCCGGGAGGAGGCGCTCCAGCTTCTGAAATATATCCATGAGATGGAGATGGACGAGATCATCGAAGCGGTAAACCATATTACCACATATAAGCTGGAGATCAATGATTATCTGGATATCCTGATGGTATGGTACCGGGATGTGCTGATGTATAAGGCCACCAAGGACGTAGAGAAAGTGGTGTTTAAGGACCAGATCAATGTGATCAAGGAACAGGTGAAGAAAAGCTCTTACGAAGGGATCGAGCTGATCCTGGAAAGCCTTGAGAAGGCAAAGACCAGGCTGAAGGCAAATGTGAATTTTGAACTGACCATGGAGCTTTTGTTCCTGACGATAAAGGAGAATTAACGGTATGACAAATATAATAGGAGTAAGATTCCGCACAGCCGGGAAGATCTATTACTTCTCGCCGGGGAAATTCAATCCCAAGCTTGGCGATAAGGTGATCGTAGAGACCGCAAGAGGCGTAGAGTTTGGATCCGTGGTACTGGGGCCAAAAGAGGTGGAGGACAGTAAGATCACCCAGCCATTGAAATCGGTGATTCGGCTGGCCACAGCGGAAGATGTGAAAAAAGAGGAGAAAAACCGGGAGAAGGAAAAAGAAGCGTTTGGAATCTGCCTGGAGAAGATCCGTAAACACGGACTGGAGATGAAGCTGATCGATGCGGAATATACCTTCGACAACAATAAGGTGTTATTCTATTTCACCGCGGACGGGCGGATCGATTTTCGTGAGCTGGTCAAAGATCTGGCCAGTGTATTCCGCACCAGGATCGAGCTGCGGCAGATCGGCGTCCGGGATGAAACGAAGATCAGGGGCGGGATCGGTATCTGCGGACGGCCTCTTTGCTGCCACACTTATCTGACAGAATTCGCCCCTGTATCTATCAAAATGGCGAAAGAGCAGAATCTTTCCCTGAACCCGACGAAGATCTCAGGGGTCTGCGGGCGGCTGATGTGCTGTCTGACTAACGAGGAAGAGACCTACGAAGAACTGAACAGCCACCTTCCATCCAACGGCGATCATGTGATCACGCCGGAAGGCCTGAAAGGGGACGTGCAGGCAGTCAATGTGCTGCGCCAGTTGGTAAAAGTGGTAGTAAACCTGGACAACGACGAGAAAGAAATCCGGGAATATAAGGCGTCTGAACTGAAATTTAAGCCGAGGCGGAAGAAAAAGGACGCTAAGCTGTCAAAAGAAGAGATGGCACAGTTAAAAGGGCTGGAAGAGAAAAATGGAAAATCAAAACTGGACGACGCCTGATCTAAAAGACGGAGAACGTGTGGACGACCTGCAGATCAAAGGATATAAGATCATTCAGAATCCTGGGAGATTCTGTTTTGGAATGGATGCGGTACTGCTTTCTTCTTTCGCGAAGGTGCGCAAGGGAGAGCGGGCGCTGGATCTGGGGACAGGGACAGGAATCCTGCCTATCCTGCTGGAAGCAAAGAACGAAGGCGGTTCTTATGTAGGTTTGGAAATACAGAAGGAAAGCGCGGATATGGCAAAAAGAAGCGTCCGGCTTAACCATTTGGAGGATCGGATCCAGATCGTGACAGGAGATATCAAAGAGGCGGCAGCAGTATTCGGCGCGGCCTCTTTTGCCGTTATTACAGTCAATCCGCCTTATATGATCGGAGATCACGGATTAAAAAATGAGAAGAAAGCGCTGTATATTGCCCGGCATGAAGTCCTGTGCACGCTGGATGACATTTTAAGACAGAGCAGTAAAGTCCTGAAGGATAAAGGAAGATTTTACATGGTGCACCGCCCGTTCCGGCTGCCGGAGATACTGAGAAAGATGTGGGAGTATAAGCTTGAGCCAAAGCGGATGCAGCTTGTCCACCCGCAGATCGGCAAGGAACCCAACATGGTGCTTTTGGAAGGCGTGAAAGGCGGGAATCCCCGGCTGAAGGTGGAACCGCCGCTGATCGTTTACCAGGAGGATGGAAACTACACGCCGAAGCTTTTGGAGATTTATTCCCAGGGAATTAAAAACGAGTAGGAGAAAGGGAGAAAAAGATGGCAGGTACGCTGTATTTATGCGCGACACCAATTGGAAATCTGGAAGATATCAGTTTCCGCGCTCTTCGGATCTTAAAAGAAGCAGATCTGATCGCGGCGGAAGACACCCGCAACAGCATCAAACTGCTGAATCATTTTGAGATCAAGACGCCAATGACCAGCTATCATGAATACAATAAGATCGAGAAGGGAAGAAAGCTGGTAGAAAGACTCCAGAAAGGAGAGAATATTGCCTTGATCACGGATGCGGGGACGCCGGGAATCTCGGATCCAGGGGAGGAATTGACTGCTATGTGCCACGAGGCGGGAATCCAGGTAACGGCAGTTCCCGGCCCGGCTGCTTGCGTGACGGCCCTTACCATATCCGGTCTGCCAACAAAGCGGTTTGCCTTTGAAGCGTTCCTTCCCGCAGAGAAGAAACCGCGCCAGAATATTTTAGAAGAATTAAAAGAAGAAACCCGGACGATCGTACTCTATGAGGCGCCTCATCGCTTGGTGAAAACGCTGGAAGCGCTTCGGGATGCGCTGGGCGACCGGCGGATGAGCCTCTGCCGGGAATTGACGAAAAAGCATGAAGAAGTGTTCCAGACTACACTGGAAGCAGCAATAGAAAGATACCGGGAACAGCAGCCCAAGGGAGAATATGTTCTGGTGATCCAGGGAAAAGATCAAAAAGAGATCCAGCGAGAACGGGAAGAGAGTTGGAAAGAAATGGACTTAAAGGAGCATATGGACTATTATCTGCGGCAGGGGATGGAAAAGAAGGAAGCCATGAAGCAGGTGGCCAAAGACAGGGGAGTAAGTAAAAGAGAGATTTACCGGGAGCTTTTATAGATTTCGTCAACTTGTATAGAAATTAAAAAAAAGATTGTTCAACTTGGGCATGGCTCAGGTTGGACTTTTTTTATATACTTTTTACCAGAGTGATCGATAGCAAAGAGATTCTTAGAAACGATTAGGAGGAAAATTGAAATGGCAAGTTTATCATTGAAGCACATCAATAAAGTCTATCCAAACGGATTTGAGGCGGTAAAAGATTTTAATCTTGAGATCGAAGATAAAGAATTTATCATCTTCGTAGGACCTTCAGGATGTGGAAAATCAACGACGCTCCGTATGGTAGCCGGCCTTGAGGATATTTCTTCCGGTGAACTGAAGATCGGGGATAAGGTTGTAAATGATGTAGAGCCAAAGGATAGAGATATCGCCATGGTATTCCAGAACTATGCGCTGTATCCACATATGACCGTATATGATAACATGGCTTTTGGTCTGAAATTGAGAAAAGTACCAAAAGACGAGATTGATAAGATGGTTCGTGAAGCCGCAAGGATTCTGGATCTGGAAGCTCTTCTGGACCGTAAGCCGAAAGCGTTGTCCGGCGGACAGAGACAGCGTGTTGCTATGGGACGCGCGATCGTTCGTAATCCTAAGGTATTCCTGATGGATGAGCCTCTTTCCAACCTGGACGCAAAACTGCGCGGCCAGATGCGTATTGAGATTTCCAAGCTGCATCAGAGACTGGGAACTACGATCATCTACGTAACACATGACCAGACAGAAGCTATGACGCTTGGTACCAGAATCGTTGTTATGAACGCCGGTGTTGTTCAGCAGGTAGACACGCCGCAGACACTGTACGATTATCCATGCAACCTGTTTGTGGCTGGATTTATCGGATCTCCGCAGATGAACTTTGTAGACGCGACCTGTAAAGTACAGGGCGATAAGGTATATCTGGTGGCTGGACCTTCCGAGATCGAACTGCCGGCAGCGAAGGCAAAGAAACTGATCGACGGCGGTTATGATGGAAAGACAGTCGTACTTGGAATCCGTCCGGAAGACGTACATGACGAGCCGGCATTCCTTCAAGCTTCTCCGAATACCGTAATTGAGGCGAAGATCCGTGTATATGAGATGCTTGGAGCAGAAGTATTCCTGTACTTTGACTATGAAGGCTCCAGCATGACGGCAAGAGTTGATCCAAGAACAACCGCAAGAACAGGCGACACCGTGAAATTTGCTCTGGATGCAGAGAAGATCCACGTATTCGACAAAGAGACAGAGCAGACGATCACAAACTAGGAAAGAGTTTAAGACAGAAAAGACAGCTCCCGGCAGAAATGCCGGGGGCTTTTTTCGTACATGGCGCTACCAAAGGGCAATGACTGCCGCCCGCTTGCGGTATACGCGGAAACCGCTTGCCAGTAAACGGAATGTATGTTATACTCAGACCACTCAGATGACGATTCGAGTCATCCCTTATTTCAACCTGTGAAAGACAGGTCAGGCGGTTCTGCCAAATAAATCACATGAGTAGTAAAAAGGAAAAGAGGTGCTGCCCTTGAATGAATAAAACCATACAAATTTTGCGGACAAAGTTTGTATAGAAATACATAGATTTTCATCTTGTGAACCTAGGAATAAAAAGCTATAATAGGAAAACACAAAAGGAGACAGTGCCATGACAGAGGAAAGATTTATAGGAATTCTGGAAGAAAAACTAGATCAAAAACTAGAAGAAAAGTTGGAAAAAGTACTAGAGGAAAAGCTGGAAAAAGTACTAGAGGAAAAGCTAGAAAAGGTATTAGAAGAAAAGTTAGAAAAGGTATTAGAGGAAAAGCTGGAAGAAAAATTAGAGCAAAAATTGGATCAGAAATTGGATCAGAAATTGGATGAAAAATTGTCCGGCTTGAAGGCAGACGTAGCAGATCTGAAGACGGACGTGTCCGGCTTGAAGGCAGACGTGGCTGGCCTGAAGACGGATGTGGCAGTTTTAAAGGCGGATGTAGCAGTACTAAAGACGGATGTGGCAGTTTTAAAGGCGGATGTAGCAGTGCTAAAGACGGATGTGGCGGAGTTGAAGACAGATGTAGCAGTGCTAAAGACGGATGTGGCGGAGTTGAAGACAGATGTGGCGGCACTAAAGACAGATGTGGCGGAATTGAAGACAGACGTGACGGTACTAAAGACGGACGTGGCGGAGTTGAAGACAGATATGGCGGATGTAAAAGCCCGTGTTACGGTACTTGAGGATGGTCAGGAGCATCTGCGGCGGGATCTCCATGATTTCCAGGTAATGGCGGAAAATGATATTCGGCATCCGGTCGCATTGCTGTGTGAAAATTTATATCCTACGTCGCAGGGATGGATCAAAAATGAAAAACGGCTGGCAAGTCTGGAAGATGATATGAAAGTAGTTAAACTGACGGTTCAGGAACATAGCCGCCAGCTGCAGGGAATAAGAGAAGGGTGATGTTATTATAGTGAGAAGCGGGACAGTTTCTGTAAAAAGAAAAGTCTCGCTCTTTTACTCTTTTGCGGCAATTCTAAACATGGACAGACTTTAGATCCTATGATAAAATGATTAAATGATACCGGAATTAAAAGGTATATGCCGGATGGGAGGAGTTCCAGTGCTGTCAAATCAGATATTGCACAAAACGGTGCAGGATATACGAGAGATCACGGGATTTGAGTGTTCCGTCTGGGATGTCCAGGGAAGCTGTCTTGTAAGGACCAATGAGAAAGCGATCGAAATGGAGAAATCAGTCAAAGATTTCTGCGCGGCTGGAAAAGAACAGCAGATCAGCGAAGAAGAGGGACTGTTTCTCATATGTGATGATCAAGAGCCGGCTTATGTTCTGGCGCTGCGGGGAGAAGGAACGCAGCTTTCTCTTTCTGGCAGGATGGGAGCAAGCCAGTTGGCGAATCTGATCCTGGCCAATAAGGAACGGATGGACAAAAACCGTTTTATTCAGAATCTGCTGTTAGACAATCTGCTGTTAGTAGATGTATATAATCAAGCCAGAAAGATGAAGATACCGGTGGAACTAAAGAGAGCCGTCTTTCTGATCGAAGCAAAAAACGAGGGTGATAACCTGATCATGGATACGCTGAAGGGACTGTACGCCACGGGAACAAAAGATTTTGTGACGGCAGTGGATGAGAAAAATATCATTCTTGTAAAAGCCCTGGAAGAAACGGAAGACTATCAAACACTGGCCCAGACAGCCAGAATTCTTGTGGACACCCTAAATATGGAAGCAATGGTGAGTGTGCGTGTTTCTTATGGGACGATCGTGAAAGAACTCCGGGAGGTGTCCAGATCTTATAAAGAGGCCGGTATGGCCATGGAGGTAGGAAAAGTATTTTATGTAGATAAAAATATTTTTGCTTACAATGAGCTGGGAATCGGCCGGCTGATCCATCAGCTTCCGCCATCTTTATGTGAAATGTTTCTAAGCGAAGTCTTTGAGGCTGATGAACGAGAGACTTTTGGAGAAGAAGAGCTGACAACGGTATTTACATTTTTTGATAATAACCTGAATATATCGGAAACAGCCCGGCAGCTGCATGTACACCGGAACACACTGGTGTACCGGCTGGAGAAGATTGAAAAGAAAACAGGGCTGGACGTCCGGATTTTCGAAGATGCGCTGACCTTTAAAATTGCGATTATGGTGGCAGATCATATGAAAGATATAGAAAATAGGAGGAGATAAGACATGATCAAATTGTATGACAAGGGAGTATATCTCTTAAATGGCAGGGAGATCGCAGAAAGCACAGAAGAAGCAAAGGCAAAGACTGGCAGAGAGATTTCCCAGGAAGAAGCGGCGAAACAGACGATGGCTTACAATATATTGAAGGATCATAATACGTCTGGAAATATGGAGCAGCTTCAGATCAAGTTCGACAAGCTGACTTCCCACGATATTACATTTGTAGGTATCATCCAAACAGCGAGAGCCTCCGGCCTTGAGAAGTTCCCCATCCCATATGTTCTGACCAACTGCCACAATTCTTTGTGCGCGGTAGGAGGGACGATCAACGAAGATGACCACATGTTTGGACTGACCTGCGCAAAAAAATATGGCGGCGTATATGTTCCGCCTCATCAGGCAGTCATCCATCAGTTCGCGAGAGAAATGCTGGCTGGCGGCGGAAAGATGATCCTTGGTTCTGACAGCCACACCAGATACGGCGCCTTGGGCACAATGGCAGTGGGAGAAGGAGGACCAGAGCTGGTAAAACAGCTGCTGAATAAAACCTACGACATTAAAATGCCGCGGGTGATCGGCATTTATCTGGATGGAGAACCGGCCAAAGGAGTAGGTCCTCAGGACGTGGCCCTGGCGATCATCGGGGCAACCTTCGCAAATGGATATGTAAACAACAAGGTTATGGAATTTGTCGGCCCAGGTGTTGAGAAGCTGAGCGCGGATTTCAGGATCGGAATCGATGTTATGACTACGGAGACAACCTGTCTGTCATCTATTTGGAAGACAGATGAAAAGATCCGGGAATTCTATGAGATCCATGGAAGAGAAGAAGAATATAAAGAATTGAATCCGGGAGAGACTGCTTATTATGACGGTATGGTCTATGTGAACTTAAGCGAGATCAAACCAATGATCGCAATGCCGTTCCATCCATCTAACGTATATACGATCGATGAGGTAAACGCCAACCTGGAAGACATCCTTCATGATGTAGAGAAAAAGGCTCAGGTCAGCTTGGACGGAGCTGTGGAATATTCTCTTCAAGATAAGATCGTGAACGGGAAATTATATGTAGAGCAGGGCATTATTGCCGGCTGCGCGGGCGGCGGATTTGAAAATATCTGTGCTGCCGCAGATATTATCAAAGGCCGTTACATTGGAGCGGATGAATTTACCTTCAGCGTTTATCCGGCCAGCACACCAATCTATATGGAACTGGTGAAGAACGGAGCGGTCGCGGATCTGATGGAAGCGGGAACGATTGTGAAGACTGCCTTCTGCGGTCCCTGTTTTGGAGCTGGAGATACTCCGGCCAACAATGCGTTTTCTATCCGTCACTCTACCAGAAACTTCCCCAACAGGGAGGGATCAAAGCTCCAGAGCGGCCAGATCGCATCGGTGGCGCTTATGGACGCGCGGTCCATTGCGGCTACAGCGGCCAATAAAGGATTCCTGACGCCGGCAACAGATATGGACGTAGAGTATAAAGAACGGAAATATCACTTTGATAAGAATATTTACGCAAACCGAGTATTTGACAGCAAGGGAAAAGCGGACCCAAGCGTGGAGATCAAGTTTGGCCCCAATATCAAGGATTGGCCGGAAATGCCGGCGCTGCCGGAGAACCTGATCTTAAAAGTGGTATCTGAGATCCATGATCCGGTAACCACTACGGATGAGCTGATCCCATCGGGAGAGACCTCATCCTATCGTTCCAATCCTTTGGGATTAGCGGAGTTCGCTCTGTCCAGAAAGGACCCGGCATATGTAGGAAGAGCAAAGGAAGTGCAGAAGGCGCAGAAGGCGCTGGAGGCAGGAGAAGATCCGGCGGCAGCGCTGGAGGAACTGAAGCCGGTGCTTGAGAAGATCACTGCGGCTTATCCAGAGGCCAGCAGGGAAAATATTGGCGTTGGAAGTACCATATTTGCGGTAAAGCCAGGAGATGGATCCGCGAGAGAGCAGGCGGCTTCCTGCCAGAAAGTCCTGGGCGGCTGGGCAAATATCGCCAATGAATACGCGACGAAGAGATACCGTTCCAACCTGATCAATTGGGGAATGTTGCCGTTCATTACAGAAGAAGAGCATAGTGCGTTGAGTTTTAAAAATGGCGATTATATTTTTGTGCCGGGAATCCGGACGGCGGTAGAAGAAAAAGCCAGCCAGGTCAAAGCCTATATTGTAGGAGAAGAACTGAAAGAGATCAGCTTAAAACTTGGAGATATGACAGATACAGAGCGTGAGATCATCCGCAAAGGCTGTCTGATCAATTATTACAGAGGATAATTTTCATTAGGAGCTGTCGCATCAATGATTAGGAAATCATAGGTGCGGCAGCATCTTTTTGCC
>CABPCP010000021.1 GCA_902406105.1 uncultured Mordavella sp. | reverse complement strand
GGCCGGGGGATTTTTAAAAATCCCCCGGCCCCGATTAAAAATGCCCTGTCCCTTTTTGACTTAATAATACTTCACGCTCACCTTTTCCCCCATATTTTCTGCACACTCTTTCAACTGATCTACCAGATTCATCCGCATACTCAGCTCGAAATTCAATTCCGACTCTTTATGGGCCTCATTGACGGCTTTTCCTACCAGCAGATTTAGCTCGGTACATTCTTCAATGATGAGTTTGGCCAGCCTGGAGGCGCCATTGTCCGCATCCAGTTCATCGAAGAAGGCTTCGTCGAATTCTCCTTTTTCATATTTCTTCAGCAGGGACAATGCCCGCCCAATGGTCAGTACGCCTTCTGTCACCAGGTCCAGTCCCTCAATGGAAGCCATTGGCGGCACGTCTGGATCTGTATGATCCGCGGCCGTCACAATCTCTTTTCCCAGCACTCTTGCCGCAATGTTGGCGCTGGTCCCGCCGCAGACAACTTTCTTGCCTTCTCCGGCCATCAGATCCCGGACCACCTGCTCGTCCATCTCCTTCTCCGCCGGAGGCCCGGTAAACAAGTTCACGATCCTCCGTTCCATGATCCTGGCCACCGCCACGGTGGTATCATCTCCCGGCCTCTCCCCATACAGATCAAAGCAGACCTGGCTGAGCATGGCTGCCAGCCGGGAGGCGGAAAGAGTTTGTTTCGTACATTTCAGGGCGTATCCGGCCATATCCTCCCAAGTCCAATTGAGATTCATCAGTTCTCCCTCGCCCGCCCAGATCACTCCGTCACTCATCAGCACAAAGCAGTCTTTGAGCCGCACCTGGAACCGGTACTCCCGGATCTTCTTCCCGCAGATCTCGCGTTCCTCATAGGGATAATCCATGATCTTCCCGTCCCGGATAAAGATACAGGCCGGATTATCATATTCCACCAGATATGCCTCCCCATTATGGAAAATCTGCAGGATGCTGAATGTTGCGTAGGCTACTTTGCGCACGCTGCAGATGGGAAGAGTCTTAGCGATCGTCTCCACGCAGTCTTCGATTGGAGCCCCTTCCAGAAACATGGTTCCCAAGATTTTAGAAGTCAGAGTAGCCAAAATATTGGCCTTCACCCCGCTTCCCATACCATCCGCCAGAATCATGATCTCAGAGTCTTCCGTCTTTAAGATTTCCACCTTGTCTCCGCACAATTCCTCTCCATATTTATTCAGGCTCTTATAGGAGGCGTCAATGCTTACACTCATACCGTTTCCTCCTCATCTCCAAAGAGAATGGAATCCCTCAGTTTGGACAGGGTCACTTTCGTCTCTGCCGTGGTCTCTCCTAGAAGTCCCGCGATCTCCTGGGCTACCATCATCTGATTGTCGATCACCTTCTGAGCCATCTCAACCGTCTCCACCTTTAACTGATACCGCTGTTCTTTAGCTTTCTCTTCTCTTGTGATATCCTGGTAGGTGACCAGCACAGACTCTAGATGTTCTATGTAGACAATGGTCTCCAGCACTGTGATCCCCGTATGCGGAATGGATGTCTTCTTCCGCAGGACCGGCTCTTTGGTCTTTAGCACCTCGGCAATATCCTTCTCATCCACAAACTCGAAGATATACCGCTCCAGCGCCTCGCTCCTGGACACGTCCAGAAGTTCCTGGGCCTTCTTATTACATTCCCGGATCCGCAGATCCTTTCCAACGATCAGGATCATGTTGGGCGTTACATCCATCACAATATTGGACATAGATTCCGCCTGCTCCAAGGCATGAGGCAGACACATGCCGATCTCTGCTTTCCCCTGGTATACTGCCCTGGCTTTCTCCCGGCAGGTGGGATATCCGCAGGCGCCGCAGTTTAGCTCGTCTTCTCCGGTATATTTTCCCATGGCGTGAAGTACCTGCCTTAGTTCCGCTTCTCCCGGCTCCCGGTCCCGCACTCTCCGGTCATAGAAATGCTTGTCCATCGCTATATTGTGTCCGTCAATCCCCTCTGCTTCCTCCCGGTGGGGAGCATGGGTTTCCACGTTGAATTTCGCCCGTACAGAGGAACGCTGCCACTGATCTGACGCCGGACCTTTGACGCAGCCGCCCTCGCACACATTGACCTCGAAGAATCCGTGTGTGAGGGTTCCCTGCTCCAGTTCCCGGAACAGCTCCATACAATTTTTCAGTCCATCCACATGCACCTTATAGTAGGCTTCCTGCTCATCCTCTTCCCGATGGCTGCCCGCCAGCACAGAGGTGATAATCCCGCCACTGACCGGATAGAGCTGGTTGACTTTCGGGTCCGGGTTCCCCATGGGCCGTTCCTCACACTGGCAGACATCAATCCCCGCTTCTTTCCACCATTGCTCCACTTCCTGGAACGTCAGGATCGCGTCGATGACTCCCGCCACCCGCTCATCCCCTTCCGCTTCTTCCTTCTTGGCGATGCAGGGGCCTAAGAAGACTACCTTTACGCCATCCCCATAGATATCCCGGATCAATCGGCCATGAGCGATCATGGGCGATACAACCGGAGCCATCCACCGGGTCAGAGAAGGGTAGTACTTCTCGATCAGATCATTGACGCTGGGACAGCAGGTAGTGATGATGTTCTCCATCTTTCCTTCCCGCAGCAGTTTCCCATATTCTCTTGTCACAAGAGCCGCCCCTTCCGCCGTTTCCCTCACCTGCGCGAATCCCAGCTTCTCAAGGGCTGCCACCACCTGTCCCGGCTTCCGGTAATCCAGCACGCCCAGATAGGAGGGCGCAATGGAAATGATCACCTTTTCTCCCCGTCCCAGATACCCTTTCACCCGTTCCATATCGCTGGCAAACGTCTTGGCGTTCTGGGGACAGACTTCCAGGCAATGGCCGCAGTTGATGCAGTGATCTTTCATGATATGGGCCTGCTCATTCTGTACTGAGATCGCCTTTACCTCACAGTTGCGCACGCATTTGTAACAGTGCCGGCAGCTGGCATCTTTAAAATCAATTACCCTCACGCTCGTTCCTCCTTATTTTTCCGTACAATTTGCTGGTTCTATTATATCATCGCGCAGATTTCCAGGCAATGAGACTCTTCCTTCTTGATCAAAGAGAGCGGAGAAGTCCCTTGCCTTCTCCGCTCTCTTTTCTCTCTTTATCCGTTGATGGTCCGCTTTACATACGTTGTATGCAAGGTTTCATGTGCTTTATGGCTTCCCGGTTCTCCCAGATACTCTTCATAGAGCTTCTTGATAGCCGGATTCTCATGAGACTTACGGATGGTTTTCGCCGCGTCATTCTTATACAGAACGCTTGCCCGGATTCCCCGCACATCCGTGAAGTTACGCACTTCGCCTGACACCGGAGGCTGGCCGCCGCCGTTGACGCAGCCGCCGGGACATCC
The DNA here is from genome assembly GCA_902406105.1 of uncultured Mordavella sp. Classification (GTDB taxonomy): domain Bacteria; phylum Bacillota; class Clostridia; order Lachnospirales; family Lachnospiraceae; genus Massilistercora. Next base: position 43,298 of record CABPCP010000021.1, on the reverse strand, counting down.
CATGATCTCGATAAAGTGATACTGGGCTTCGCCAGATTTCACTTTATTCAGCAGCTCTCTGGCATTTCCAAGGCCGGAAGCAACTGCCACTTTCACGTCCATGCCCGCCACATTGTAAGCGGCCTCCTTGATGCCCTTTGTTCCGCGCACATCTGTGAAATCCAGATTTCCAAGCTCTTCTCCTGTCAGCACTTCCACCGCGGTACGCAGAGCCGCTTCCATAACGCCTCCGGTAGCGCCGAAGATCACGGCCGCGCCAGTGGACTCTCCCATAGGATCGTCAAACTCTTCATCCGGAAGCATCTGGAAATTAATGCCGCAGCGCTTGATCAGCCTTGCCAGCTCTCTTGTGGTAAGGGCGATATCTACATCCGGAACCCCTGCTGCCGCCTGGTCGTCCCTGCCGATCTCAAACTTCTTGGCTGTACATGGCATAACACTGACAGATATGATCTTCTTGGGATCAATGCCTTCTTTCTCAGCAAAGTAAGTTTTCAGCATAGCGCCAAACATCTGCTGCGGCGACTTACAGGAGGATAGATTCTCCGTCATATCCGGGAAATAGTGCTCACAGTATTTGATCCATCCCGGTGAACAGGAGGTGATCAATGGAAGCACGCCGCCATTCTTGATCCGGTCCAAAAGCTCGGTGGCTTCCTCCATAATGGTAAGGTCTGCCGCCCAGTCCGTGTCAAAGACTTTATCGAATCCGATCCGGCGCAGAGCCGCCGCCATCTTTCCTTCCACATCCGTTCCCATAGGATATCCAAATTCTTCGCCAAGACCAGCCCGCACGGAAGGAGCCGTCTGTACCACCACGTATTTATCCGGGTCCGCAATGGCATCCAGCACCTGCTGGGTATAATCCTTCTCATAGAGGGCGCCCGTTGGACAGACAGCGATACACTGGCCGCAGGAAACACAGCTGGTCTCTCCAAGTCCCATCTCGAAGGCCGATCCGATAGAAGTAGCAAATCCGCGGTTATTCGGCCCGATCACTCCGATGCCCTGAGTCTTCTCACAGGTAGCCACGCACCGGCGGCACAGGATACATTTATTATTGTCCCGGATCATATGGGCCGCAGAGTCATCCAGTTCATAGTGGTTGGTCTCTCCCTGGAAATAATCCTCATCCTCTACGCCATACTCCCGGCAGAGCTGCTGCAGTTCACAATTCCCGCTGCGCACGCAGGACAGACACTTTTTGTCATGATTGGAAAGCAGAAGCTGCAATGTCCGTTTCCTGGACTCGATCAGTCTTGGGGTGTTGGTGTAGACCTCCATCCCTTCATTGACTGGATATACGCAGGCCGCCACCAGATTCCTGGCGCCTGCCACTTCTACCACGCACATCCGGCAGGCTCCGATCTCGTTGATCTCTTTGAGGTAACACAGCGTTGGTATGCGGATTCCCGCAAGATGGGCCGCTTCGAGGATCGTAGAGCCTGCGGGAGCCGTTACATTCAGTCCATTGATTTTCAAATTCACTTTTTCCATAGTCTCTCTCCTCCCTTACTCTTTATAGATCGCGCCGAACCGGCATTTTTCCATACAAGCTCCGCACTTGACACATTTCGACTGGTCAATGACGTGGGGCTCTTTTACAGCGCCTGTGATCGCGTCATTCGGACAAGTCCTTGCGCACAGCGTACAGCCTTTACATTTATCCGCATCGATCTTATAAGAAAGAAGAGCCTTGCAGACGCCTGCCGGACATTTCTTATCCACAATATGGGCAATATACTCATCCTTGAAATAGCGCAGGGTGGAAAGCACCGGATTGGGCGCCGTCTGTCCCAGGGCGCACAGAGAATTTGATTTCAAATGCGCCGCCAGTTCTTCCAATTTATCCAGATCTTCCATGGTTCCCTGGCCGTTGGTGATCTTCTCCAGGATCTCCAGCATCCGCCTGGTACCGATCCGGCATGGCGTACATTTTCCGCAGGATTCATCTACCGTGAATTCCAGGAAGAACTTAGCGATGTCCACCATACACGTATCCTCATCCATGACGATCAGACCGCCTGATCCCATCATAGAACCAATGGCGATCAGGTTATCGTAGTCGATGGGCACGTCAAAGTGTTCCGCCGGAATACAGCCTCCGGAAGGTCCTCCTGTCTGCGCCGCTTTGAATTTCTTTCCGTTTGGGATCCCTCCGCCGATCTCCTCTACGATCTCTCTCAAAGTAGTTCCCATGGGAATCTCTACCAGTCCGGTGTTCTTTACTTTGCCGCCCAGGGCGAATACTTTCGTTCCTTTGGATTTCTCCGTTCCCATGGAAGCGAACCATTCCGCTCCATTAAGGATGATCTGGGGGATGTTGGCATAGGTCTCTACGTTATTTAAGATCGTTGGTTTCTGGAACAATCCTTTCAGCGCGGGGAATGGCGGACGGGGACGGGGCTCGCCGCGGTTCCCTTCGATGGAAGTCATAAGCGCCGTTTCCTCTCCGCAGACAAAGGCGCCGGCTCCCAGCCGCAGTTCGATATCAAAGTCGAATCCCGTATCAAAGATATTCTTGCCCAGAAGTCCGTATTCTCTCGCCTGCTTGATAGCGATATTCAGCCGCTCTACCGCGATAGGATACTCGGCCCGCACATAGATATACCCCTGGGAAGCCCCGATGGCGTATCCCGCGATAGCCATGGCTTCCAGCACCACATGGGGGTCTCCTTCCAATACGGAACGGTCCATAAACGCACCCGGATCTCCCTCGTCCGCGTTGCAGCAGACATATTTCTGATCCGCCTGGTTGGCCGCCGCGAATTTCCACTTCAATCCAGTGGGGAATCCGGCGCCGCCCCGGCCCCTTAATCCGCTGTCTAAGATGATCTGGATCACGTCTTCCGGCTTCATAGTAGTCAGCACCGTTCCCAAAGCTTCATATCCATGAGTGCCTATGTATTCTTCAATATTCTCCGGATTGATCACACCGCAGTTCCTAAGGGCCACCCGGTGCTGTTTCTTATAGAACTGGGTCTCCTGAAGGGGAAGGATCTCTTCCGTATTCTTCACTGTCTCATCATACAGGAGACGTTTTACCACCCGGCCTTTGAGCAGGTGTTCAGACACGATCTCCGGAATGTCTTCTTCCTTGACCATGGCATAGAAAGAACCTTCCGGGTACACGATCATGATCGGTCCCAGCGCGCACAGACCAAAACATCCTGTCTTTACCACGCCTACTTCCTGCTCCAATCCGTTTCTCTTGATCTCTTCTTCCAGTTTTTCTCTGATCTTCTGGCTGCCAGAGGAAGTACATCCTGTTCCACCGCAAACCAAAACATGCGAACGATACATTGTCTCATACCTCCTTCTTTATTCCTGTACAGCGCCTAGTGTATACTTGGTGACCACCTGCCCTTTTTTCAAATGCAGATCAAATACTTCCATTGCTTTCTCCGGGGTCATCTTTACATAGGTCACCTTCTCTTTGCCCGGTTCCAGTACTTCCACGATCGGCTCATACTGGCATAATCCGATACAGCCAGTGGGGGTCACGCTGATCTTATCCGTCAAAAATTCCTTCTGTACCGCATCCGAAAGGGCGGCCAGCACCGGCCTGGCTCCGCTGGCAATGCCGCAGGTTGCCATGCCTACCACCACTCTGGTCTGGGTCTCACTCTCAGAGCGCACTCCTACTTTACTCTGGTTCCGTTCTCTTATCGCTCTTAATTCTTCCAGAGATTTCATACTCATCCTCCTTATCGTCTCATCCTCACCACAATGTTCCGTCGTCTACTTCCTTCTTTCCTTCTGCCAGATAGTCTTTGATAAATCTGGACACCTCCGCGTCCTGGAAAGAGATATCTCCCAGAATTTCTCGCATTTCTCTGGTATCCAGCACAAATTCTCTTCCATCCAGAGCATACCGGTAATGAAAATCAATCTGCTCGTTGTACACGATCAAAGTATAGATGGCAGCGTTGATATCCCCTACAGGCATCCGGTCGATATGGGACAGTCCAAATATTGCCCTCACAAGGGTTCCTTCTCCTTCTTTTGAACAAAGTTCAAAGTTTCCGCCGGAACCTTCTGCCGCCTGTTTAAAAAAAGGGATCCCAAGTCCTATCCTCCGGGTAGTCCGGGTAGTATAAAACGGATCTAGCGCCTGTTCCGCCTGGTTCTTACTCATTCCGCATCCATTATCTTTGATAGTGACTATAAGCCTGTCTTTCTTCGTATCTGCCTCCATGCTGATCTCTATGAAACTGGCGCCGGCCCGCACAGAGTTCTCCGCCACATCTAGCACATGCAGGGAAATTTCTGTCAGCATGGCTATTCGTATTTTGCCAGAATATCGTCAATATCATCCACCGTCAGACGGCCATACACCTCGTCGTTGACCATCATGACCGGCGCAAGGCCGCAGGCTCCTACACAGCGGCAGGCATCCAGAGAAAATTTCCCGTCCGGCGTACACTCTCCGCCCACGATCCCTAATTTTTCCATCAGCTTATTATATATATCCCCAGAGCCTTTTACATAACAGGCTGTTCCAAGACAGACGGATATCCGGTACCGCCCCTTGGGGTTCAGATTGAACTGGGAATAAAAGGTAGCCACTCCGTAGATCTTCTCAATCGGGATTCCCGTCTCATCAGAAATGATCTTCTGCACTTCGATCGGCAGATATCCGTAGATTTCTTGAGCCCTCTGCAAAATTGGCATAAGAGAACCTTTTTCATCTTTCAGCTCGGCAATCATTTCCAACAGTTCTTGCTTTTGCGCTTCTGTTCCGTTAAACTGAACTGTACTTTTTTTAGAAAGCATTCTTCTTTTTACCTCCCTTTACTGTCTTATTTTTTTCATTGCTCTTCCTTGCAGACACATTGAATTTCCATATCATTTTATCATACAGATTATGAAAAAGCCACATATTTTAATTCTAAATATTATTAAATTTCAGAATTTTTAAACAAATTTTTTAACAATGTTGTTAAGAAAATCGCAAATATCGAACTTGTTTTTTGGTAATATTATACAATATCCTGTTGATTTTCATTTTCCACGGTGATATACTGGAAAAAATAAAGCTGTCAAAAAGGGAGATATCTATGACCATCGAAAAGATCAAAACACTTTTGCGCGCGGACGTTCTCTACGGCCTGGATTTCCTGGACCGGGAAGTACAATACGCTTTCTCTTCTGATATGATGAGCGATGTTCTGGCTTTTGCCAGCGAAGAATCCGCTCTGATCACAGGCCTTTGCAATGCTCAGGTGGTGCGCACGGCAGAGATGCTGGATATTGTCTGTATCATTTTTGTCCGGAATAAGATTCCGGATCAAACGATCCTGGCTCTCGCGCAGGATAAAGAAATCGTGATCCTCTGCACAGAACACGGGATGTTTAATTCCTGTGGGATCCTATACAGCAATGGCTTACGTGGAGGTGCTTTCAATCAATGACGGAACATCTGACTTTTCATTATGATATACCTGGAGATGATTTTACCCGCGCCGGCGCAGCCAGCAGCAGTGTGAAGAATAAATTAAAACTGATGGGCGTAGACAGTAATGTGATCCGGAAGGTGTCTATCGCCATGTACGAAGGAGAGATCAACATGGTCATCCACGCGGACGGCGGGGTCATCGATGTGGATGTCAGCCAGGATAATATCCGCATTGTCCTGGCCGATACAGGACCTGGCATCGCGGATATAGACAAAGCGATGCAGGCCGGATATTCCACCGCCCCGGAAGAGGTCCGTTCTCTTGGCTTTGGCGCCGGAATGGGGCTCCCAAACATGCAGAAATATTCAGATCACATGGATATAGATTCCACTGTGGGCGTCGGCACCACGGTAACTATGGATATCCGTCTGTAATAGTCATAAACAGCTAAAGCGGCAAATCGGATCGACATCAGGGAGGAGATTCGCATGGATAAGTTTATTCATTCTGTACAACTGGATACGGAAGCCTGCAGGGGATGCATCAATTGCATTAAATACTGCCCCACCCAGGCTATCCGGGTGCAAAACGGGAAAGCCAGGATCAAACCTCAGTTCTGCGTGGACTGCGGCCGCTGCATCCGTTACTGCCCGCACCATGCCAAGATCCCTGTTTACGATTCGGTGGAAGAGATCCAGAATTACAAGTATACAGTAGCTCTTCCGGCTCCTTCCCTTTATTCCCAGTTTAACAATCTCAAGAATGTAGACATAGTTTTAAACGCTCTGCTTTCCATGGGGTTTGACGATGTTTTTGAAGTAAGCGCGGCCGCGGAACTGGTATCGGAAGCTTCCCGCGCTTATATTAGCGAACACAGAGATGAAGCGCCCTTTATCAGCACCGCATGCCCGTCTATCGTACGGATTGTCCGGGTGAAATTCCCCACGCTGATCCCGCGCCTGCTTCCTTTGAAACCTCCGGTAGAAGTGGCGGCAGAGATCGCCCGTAAAAAAGCGGCGGAAAAATCCGGCCTTGCTCCAGAAGAGATCGGCATCTTTTTCATCTCTCCCTGCCCGTCAAAGGTAACTTATGCCAAAGCTCCGCTTGGCATTGAAAAGAGCCAGATCGACAAGGTCCTGGCTATCAAAGATGTCTATCCCATCTTGTTGGAGCATATGACTGACGATGAGACCAAGTTAAAACCTCTGGCCTCTTCCGGACGCATCGGCATCGGCTGGAGCAACGCCGGCGGCGAGGCCGCCGGACTCATCACCGATGACTATCTGGCCTGCGATGGCATCATGGGCGCTTTGCGGGTTTTGAGCGATCTGGAAGACGAAAAATTCCATGGGCTGAAATTCGTAGAGCTTAATGCCTGTAACGGCGGATGTGTGGGAGGTCCTCTGACGGTAGAAAACCCTTATGTAGCTACCGCCAAGTCCAAGAAACTCCACCGCTATCTCCCTGTAGCCCAGACTCATGGAGAAAACTATCCGGACATCGACTATCACTGGTCTTCTTATGTGGAATACGAACCCGTCTTCCGGCTTGGTGATTCTTTCCTGGAAAGCCTGGAAATGATGGGCGCTATCGAAGAACTGACGGAACAGCTTCCGGGGCTGGACTGCGGCTCCTGCGGCGCTCCCACCTGCCGGGCGCTGGCGGAGGATATCGTACGAGGTGAAGCCTTCAAAAACGACTGTATTTATCTGTTCCATGAATATATCAACACGCTGGCTAAGGAGATTGCCTATCTCTCCCACTCTCCGGACGGAGATGGAGAAAGCGGAGAAGCCGGGGAATTTTCTATGGAAGCTTATATTGAGAAGCTGACCACTGAACTAGACAAAAGGGAGCGATAAGCTATGACGGTAGAAAATCTGATCGAAACAAAACTTTTTACCCTGCAGGCCCAGGGAAACATATCCAAGCCCATTTCCAAGGTCTTCTGCTGCGACCTTTTAAGTATTGCCATGAGCAAGGCCCCGGCAGATGCGGCCTGGGTGACCGTCATGGGCAACCGGAACACGCTGGCAGTGGCGTCTCTGGCGGACGTTTCCTGCATCATACTGGCGGAAGGCGTCCTGCTGTCCCCAGAAGACCTTGCCTGCGCTTCCGACCAGGGGATCACCGTTCTGTCCACAGAACTCCCCGTCTTCGACGCGGGATTAAAGATCCAGGAGAAACTCCTATGATCCCCCTGTATTACGATCTTCATATCCATTCCTGTCTTTCCCCCTGCGGCGATGACGACATGACTCCTGCCAACCTGGTGGGTATGGCCGCTGTCAAGGGACTGGACGTGATCGCCCTGACCGACCACAATTCCTGCAGGAACTGCGTTGCCGCTATGCGCCACGGAGAGATCTGCGGTGTCACCGTGATTCCCGGAATGGAGCTGACCACCTCTGAAGAGGTCCATGTGGTCTGTCTGTTTCCCTCACTGGAAAACGCTATGTCCTTCGACCAGTTTGTCTATGAGCGGATCCTTCCTATTCAAAACCGGCCGGATATTTTCGGCCGGCAGCAGATTCTGGATGAGCAGGATCAGGTGACAGGAGAGGTGGAACGCCTTTTGATCAACGCTACGGACATTTCTTTTTCCGATGTCTTTTCTCTTGTGGAATCCTACCGCGGTTTGGCGTTCCCCGCCCATGTGGACAAATCTTCCAACAGCCTTCTGGCGAACCTGGGATTTGTTCCGCCCGACAGTACATTCCCCTGCGCTGAGATCAGCAGTTTTGACCAGCTTCACAGGATACAAAAAGAGCACCCCTATTTCCAGAGGTGCCGCATGATCTCTAACTCAGACGCTCATTATCTGCCGGATATCCAGGAGCCTTATTATCAGATCTATTCCGATTCCCGTGGGCTCCCGGACATTCTGGATGCGCTGCGCCGCTGTCCATCCGGTGTCTGAGTATGGTCTCTTATCCTACCCGATCCGTCCCTGATCGATATATCCTGCCAATTCCTTGGCGTAGTAGGTCAGATAGCTCTGGGCTCCGGCCCGGAAGGCCGCTACCGCCGTCTCGCAGACCATCTTATCTTCCTGAATCCAGCCCTTTTCTGCCGCCGCTTTGATCATCGCATACTCTCCGCTGACACTGTAGGCCGCGATCGGAAGAGAAGTGACTTCCTTCGCCTTCACGATCATATCAAGATAAGCAAGGGCCGGTTTTACCATGATGATATCCGCGCCTTCCTCTTCGTCCAGAAGAATCTCCCGGATACCTTCCCTGCTGTTGTGGTAATCCATCTGGTAACTGCTCCGGTCTCCAAAGGAAGGAGCAGAGTCCGCCGCATCCCGGAAAGGCGCGTAGAATCCAGAGGCATATTTCACCGCGTAAGACATGATGGGCGTGTTCTCATATCCCATCTCATCTAAGAGACTGCGGATCGCCCCCACACGGCCGTCCATCATATCAGAGGGGGCCACCATATCCGCGCCCGCCTGCACCTGGGAAAGGGCTGTCTTCGCCAGAAGCCCGATGGTAGAGTCGTTGTCGATCTTATGACCGCGGAGCATCCCGCAGTGTCCGTGGGAGGTATACTCACACAGGCATACATCTGTAATATAGTAGAGATCCGGAACCCGGCTCTTTGCTTCCCGCAGCGCCTTCTGGATAATTCCATCCTCCGCGTATGCCTGGCTTCCGCATGCGTCTTTTTCTTCCGGGATGCCAAAAAGCATAACCGATGAAACGCCCGCTTTTGCCACATTTTCCAATTCAAACGCCAAACGGTCCACACTATACCGGTACTGCCCCGGCATAGAAGGGATTTCTTCACAGATCCCGTTCCCCTCTTTCACAAAAATGGGGTAGATCAAAGAGGCTTTATCCACTCTTGTCTCCCGTACCATTTTCCGCAGTATCTCGCTGTCTCGCAATCTTCTTGGTCTTTTGATCATGTTCCCTTTTATCCTTCCTTCGTTATCTTTTCGATCTCTTCTTCAATTCCCTCTACCGTTGCTTCTCTGGCAATCCGGCACATCATGCCGCATGCTTTGGCATGTCTGGCTGTCTGTTCTCCGATGCAGACAGCCGTGACTTTGGACAAGTCTGCCCCTTGGGCCATTCTGGCAAATCCCACCGCCACAGATCCGCTGGTCAGCACCACACAGTCAATCCTATTCTGTTCCAACTCTTCTCTGATATCGATTATTTGACTGTCACTTTGGACCGTTCGGTAGACCGGCACATCTTCCACCAACGCCCCGGCCTCTTCCAGGATCGGTACCAGCTCCCGGTTCCCTTTCTCAGCTCTTGGCAGCAGAATATGCTTTCCTTGGATCCCCTGCTCTGCCAGCGTTCTTCCGAGAGAGACGCCGTCATATACTTCCGGGGTTAAGTCCGGGTATATCCCTCTCCGTTTCAGGGCCATGCCTGTCCCCTCCCCGATCACCGCAATCTTTCTGCCGTACAGCCGCCGGATATCTATGGCCTGCTCTTCCAAGGTCTGAAAGAAATACTCCACTCCCGCCTGACCGGTGAACACCAGCCAGTCATATGATTCCAACTCTCCCATACAGGAAATGAGACGTTCCTGCCCTGGGATGGGGACCGTTTCAATAGCCGGTACTTCCAGAACCTGGGCGCCTTTCTGCCTCAGCCTTTTTGCCAGAGGATTCATCCGTTCCCTTGGTCTTGCCAGCAGAACCCGCACTCCCGCAAGGGGCAGTTTCCCATACCATTCCAGATCAGGGGCCAGGGTACACACCTCTCCTACCACGATCACCGCCGGCGGGCGCACTCCCGCCGACTTTGCCTTTTCCGCCAGAGTCTCCAGGGTCCCAAGCACCCGCTTCTGGCTGGCGGTAGTCCCTTCCTGCAGGACGGCGGCCGGAGTCTCCGGGTCCATTCCCGCCTCTATCAGATGTTCCGTGATCTGAGGAAGAGCCGTCACTCCCATCAGGAATACCAGCGTCCCATCCAGAGAAGCCAGGGCCTGATAGTTGATGGGTTCTGTGTTTTCTCCTCTCTTATGCCCGGTAATGATATGTAAGGAGGAAGCATAATCCCGGTGGGTCACGGGGATTCCCTGATAAGCCGGCACCGCAAGAGCGGAAGTCACTCCCGGCACGATCTCAAAATCAATCCCGGCATCCGCCAGTTCTTTGGCTTCCTCACCGCCCCGGCCAAAGAGAAAGGGATCTCCTCCCTTAAGCCTGACTACCCGTTTCCCTTCTCTGGCCTTTCTCTTCAGAATCTTCTGGATCTCTTCCTGGGGGATCAGGTGATGACCCGCCTGTTTTCCCACGTTGATCAATTCCTTTCCCTGGCCGAATATTGCCAGCAGGTCTTTATTTACCAAGTGATCGTAAACGATCACTTCCGCCTCTTCCAGCGCTTCTTTCCCTTTCACCGTCAGAAGCCTTACGTCTCCAGGACCGGCTCCTACCAGCCACACCTTTCCTGTTTTCATTTATCTATCTTCTCTCCTTGCCTGATTCTGGGTTCGCATCTCCTGGGCCAAACGGCGGCCGAGAGCTTTTGCTTCCGCAAGAACTCCCGCTTTCTCTCCGATCTGCCAGCCTTTGCTGTCCTCATCGTAGTACAGCCCTTTCAGGATCAGTTTTCCCTCCCGGCACTCTGCGTATGCAGCGATGGGTGAGGAACAGCCGCCGCCCAGATATCGGACAAAGGCCCTCTCCGCCTCTGCCACCGCTGTGGTCTCCGACTGGGTACAGGCTTCCAAAAGTTCTTCCGCCTCTCCCGCTCTGGCTGTAACTGCCAAAATCCCCTGGCCTGCTGCCGGAAGGATTTCATCGGTGGAGAAATACCGGGATATCCGCTCTTCCAGCCCCAACCGTTTCAGTCCTGCCGCCGCCAGAATCAGCGCGTCGTATTCGCCCCGGTCCAGCTTATCCAGCCGGGTCAGCACATTTCCCCGGATATTCTGAAACCGGGCCTTTGGGAACAGCCGCTGAGCCTGAAGCCTTCTGCGGAAGGAGGAACAGCCGATCACGCCCGTCCCTTTCCATTCCATCTTTCCTTCCGGAAGGACCAGCACATCTCTCGCGTCCTCTCTTGGCCAGGCTGCTTCCATCCGCAATCCCTCTGCCGTTTCCATCGGCATATCTTTAAGGCTGTGCACTGCCAGATCGATCTCCCCCTGCAGCAGCGCCCGGTCCAGTTCCTTGATGAATACGCCTTTTCCTCCCATCTGATCCAGAGAAAGATCCTGCCTGCGGTCTCCGGTAGTCTCAATCTTCCGGACCTGGATACGGACTTCCGGGAATGTTTCCCGAAGCTGATCCGCTATAAGTTCTGTCTGGATCAAAGCAAGCCGGCTCTTTCGGCTTCCAATGATGATCTCCTTCATGTCGCTGCTCCTTCTCTCTACTGTTCTTTCCATCCGGCGGTCCTCATACCTCTTCATCCATGCTCTTAAGAGCTCGTTCTACAGCTTCTCTCGCTCTTCTTGCTTTCTTGTGTCTTAAACCGGAGGCACAGATCCCCGCCACTATTTCGTCTTTCCCTGCTACCGCCGGGAAATAAAAATCGCACAATTCTTTCTTGTGAGCCGCATTTACTAGGATGCCCCGCTTTCTGGCTTCTTTCACCGCCGCCTCGTTACACTCTGGATCGTCCGTAGCCGCCAGAAGGATCTTCATATCCGGCAGCTTCTCAAACAGCGTATCGGAATAGACTTCCCTCATCCAATGAATCTTTCCTTCTTCTGCCAACACCCTCAATTTCTCCGTTATTTCCGGCGCCGCGACCCACAGATCGGCTCCAAAGGATAAAAGCGTCTCAATCCTTCTCTGGGCCACCTGCCCGCCGCCTATTACAACGATCTTTTGGCAAGATATATCTACAAATAGCGGGAAATACCGTCTGCTCATTTTCCTATCCTCCGTCCGGCTCTTCTGCCTATTCATCATATCATATAAAGAAAAATGTGCAACCAGTTTCCTGGCTGATTTTGTTTTCTGAATCTGTTTGACAGTATTTCCCTGCTGTTATATGATAGAAGAAGATTGAATGTAGCGAGGTGCCTGCCTTTGGCAGGGTAACAGACAAGCTGGGTCAAAAGCCCACACGGTCCCGCCGCTGTAGAGGAAGAATGATGCTTCATGATGTCACTGGGAAACTGGGAAGGCGAAGCATCGTGTTGAAGCCTGAGTCAGAAGACCTACCCGCTGCAGACAGTTTACACGTGGCCGCGAAGGACGGTCAGGTGTCTTTTTTGTGTACCTTTTTTACACACCCAGAGAATCTTTTCTCTGAGAACGATCAATCTAAAGGAGGAGTTATGATGACTCAAAACCAAAAGAAACTCATTGCCGCATTAGCTGTATTTGCCGCGGCAAACGCGGTCGTTCCGGCCGCTAACGCTATGCACATCATGGAAGGGTATCTTCCGGCAGGCTGCTGCATCGCATGGGGGATCTTATGTCTCCCCTTCCTGGCCGCCGGCTTCCTGTCCATCCGCAGGACGCTGTCCGAAAACCGCAGGGCTGTCACACTGCTTGCCATGTCCGGCGCTTTTATCTTCGTGATCTCGTCTCTGAAGATCCCTTCTGTTACCGGAAGCTGCTCCCACATGACCGGCACCGGGCTTGGAGCCATTCTATTCGGCCCGTGTTCTGTCAGTATCCTGGGAATCATTGTCCTGATCTTCCAGGCGATCCTCCTGGCCCACGGAGGCTTGACCACATTGGGGGCCAATACATTTTCCATGGCTGTTGCCGGCCCTCTTCTTACATATGGAATCTACAGACTCTGCCAGAAACCCTCCATAAACCGCAGATTTTCCATTTTTCTGGCAGCGGCTTTGGGCGATCTTTTTACTTATTGCATCACCAGCGTGCAGCTTGGCCTGGCCTATCCTTCTGAGGCCGGAGGGATTCTGGCTTCTGTCGTGAAATTCCTTGGTGTTTTCGCGCCTACTCAAGTGCCTCTCGCGGTCATCGAAGGGCTCCTGACCACAGCCATCGTTGTTTTTCTGGAATCTTTTGCTCTTCCAGAGTTAAAATCCATCGGATACCGAAAGGAGGCGTAAGAAATGGAGACCAAAAACAAGAAATTTGCGGCCGCGCTGATCCTTGCGGCCATCCTGATCGCGGTCATTCCCGTGATCGCCTTGAAAGACGCGGAATTTGGCGGCTCTGATGACGCCGGAAGCGTCATGGTAGAAGAAATCCACGGGGAGTATACGCCCTGGTTTTCTCCCATCCTGGAGACATTCTTAGGCGGAGAACTGCCTGGAGAACTGGAAAGCCTGATCTTCTGCGTCCAGACAGGCATCGGGGTTGGCATCATCGCCTTTTTTATGGGGCGGCTCTATGAACGGAAAAAGCTTGGGAAAGAGCAGGAGCAGCTATGATCCTGATCGACCAGCTTGCTTACCGCTCTAAACTTTGCTCTGTCAATGGAGAGGAAAAATTTGTGTTCACTCTGCTGACTCTGCTGTTTTGCGTAGTCAGCCGTTCCATTCTCCTTGCGGGAATCGTCTTTGCCTCGACAGGGATCCTCACCATCTGTGTCGGCGGGATCCCTGTCTCCCGCTATTTCCGGCTGCTGCGGGTTCCCTTGGTCTTTCTGGCCTTAAGCACTGCCGCGGTGGTGATCAATATTTCCAGGATTCCTCTTGACGGGTTCGCAGTCCCCATGGGAGGCTGGTATCTTACCGGGAGCATCGCTGGACTTACGCGGGGGATACGGCTGTTCACAACGGCTCTTGCCAGTGTTTCCTGCCTGTATTTTCTCTCCTTGAGTACTCCTATGCCGGATCTTCTGGAGGTGTTGAGAAGGTTCCATGTGCCGGATCTTCTGCTGGAGCTTATGCTTTTGACTTACCGATACATTTTCCTGCTCCTTAAGACAGCCTCCTCCATTACCGCGGCCCAACATTCCCGGCTGGGGAACCACAGTCTGTCTGCCGCCCGCAATTCCTTTGCCCAGATGGCCGGCTCTGTGTTTCTGCTGTCATTAAAACGGTCCGGCGCCCAGTATGACGCTATGGAGTCCCGGTGCTACGACGGCGTGATCCGCTGCCTGGCGGAGCATCATCCCGCAAAGCTTCGCGAGATCCTTGCCCTTGTATTCTTTGAAACCGGACTTCTTCTGATCACGATCTTGACTTGGAGGTGAAAATGGTGAATGATATCTTGTTAAAAGCAGAACAGCTCAGCTATACCTACGAAGGCAGCGATGTCCCCGCCCTTAACGGACTGAGCCTGGAGATCCGAAGAGGGAGGAAGATTGCGTGCATGGGGGCTAACGGCTCCGGGAAATCCACCTTCTTCCTGTGCTGCAACGGCATCCGAAAACCCGACTCCGGCCAGTTGTTTTTTGAAGGCCATCCCTTAGACTACTCCAAAAAGGGGCTGCTTTCCCTCAGAAGCAAGGTAGGCGTGGTATTCCAGGACCCGGACAACCAGCTTTTCTCCGCAAATGTCCTCCAGGAGATCTCCTTTGGCCCTCTGAACCTTGGCCTTACCCAGCAGGAAACAAGACGGCGGGCAGAGCAAGTGATGGAACGCCTTGGCATCGCCTCCTTCGCCCACCGTCCGGTACACGCCTTAAGCGGAGGGCAGAAGAAACTGGTAGCCATTGCGGATATTCTGGTGATGGAGCCTTCCCTGATCCTGCTGGATGAACCGGCGGCGGCTCTAGATCCTATCCACACCCGGATCGTTCGGGAGATCATCGATGAGATCTCCGCAAGCGGCATTACCGTAGTCACAGCCACCCACGATGTGGATTACGCCTGGAGCTGGGCGGATGACGTGCTTCTCTTTCATGAAGGACAGCTCTTGGCTTTCGGCTCCCCAAAGGACGTCTTTACTCAGAAGAAACTGCTTGAGACCGCAAGCCTGGAGACTCCTTGCGTACTTAAGATCTTTCAGGCGCTACAAAAAGGAGGGTTCCTGCCGGAATCCCTCCCTTGCCCCAGGGCAATAAACGAACTGGAAAGTCTTTTGTCTTCGCAGCGTCCCATGAATAAATCGCAGCCATAGATCCTACATCTTATCTAATGGATAAATCGGCCTGCGTACATGTTTATATGTAAATACTTCCGGACTTTGCGGCCCAAGCGCCGGCAATTCGATGTCATAAATCTTTTTTGCTATTTTACCGAAAGAAGTTCGAAAATGAACGGCTGACTTCACCACAAGGATTGAAAAATCTTCCGGCATGATTCCGTTGCATCGCAGTGCTTCCATATCCCAGGGCTGCGTCCGAACGCTGGAGACTACTACACGGATCCCCTGAATATCTAACACTGCGCACTTCCCCAAATTTCCAGATAATCCCGGATTATAATCCCGATTGATGAAACGTCCGTCAGTAATCGCCTTGACATACGCGGTACAATCGATCGGCTCTCCGGCAATATCCGGGCATATCTTTCCCCCAAGCCGGATCTTAAGCGTTGTTCCCACGCCGCTGGAACTTGCCTGCTCGACCGTCTCCGGATCATAAATAATCACCGCCGCTACTCCTTCTACCTTTCGCTCCAGAAGACGCCGCAGCATGTGAGTACCGTCACCTGTCGCGCCGGAGCCGGGATTATCAGAAATATCCGCAAACACTACCGGAGCTTCTCCTTTTTCCTTCGCATCGTCAATGGCCTCGTCAATGGTCCAAAAGTTTCGCCGCAGATTCTCTCTATCCTTCCAAATCTCATCCGCAAGTTCACTGCTGATCTTCTGTGCTTTTCCAAGATCTCCATCTGTCACCGCAACCACAGACAGGCAGGTTTCTTCAATATCAGATGCAAAAAAGCCATGCAGCACATTTACATTGATAATATTTTCTTTTCCTCGCATCGCCTGTGCTTTCGCCACATACTTTGCCATACATGGTTCGGCGGTAGGCATATAGGAGAGTAGAAAATCCAAAGGCTCATACGCCATGACCGGATGAATCCGTCCTTCCAATGTGTCCCACATACATTTGGCCGCCCGAATACCGGCTTCATAGGTGTCTGTATGGGGATAGTAATCATATGGAAAAAACGCGTCCGCATACTTCACCATCTTTTTGGTCAGGTTGCAATGAAGGTCCAGGGAGGCAATGATCGGAACCTCCGTTCCCACTTTGTCTCTAAGCGTCTCCAGCAGCGCTCCTTCTCCATCCGGGTATCCTTCTGCCACCATAGCGCCATGGAGAGCCAGCAAAATACCATCCACACGCTCCTGCTTCTCAATCGCTTCCAGAATCGCGTCCCGGGCGCTCTGGAATACTTCCCGCGTTACAATTCCTCCTGGCTGCGCATTAAATGCCATCACCGGGACCAGCCGACAATTCTCTATCGGACAAAAATAGTCAAGAATTCCCCCTAATTCGTTTCGAACTCCTTGAAAAACTTTAAAGATTTCTTCTCCAAAGAAATAGTCTCTTGCCATGAATGCTTCCACGCCTGATTTCTCCGGCATAAAACTATTTGTTTCATGCTTAAACTCCCCGACTAAAATTGTCTTTTTCATTTCATCTTGTCTCCTTTTTTGATTTTTTATTTTTTCATCCTCGAATGTCCTACAAATAAATATTTTCGTTTTTATTATCTATCATTTTATCAATGATTCTATTCAATTTCAACTATTCCACAATTTATAAAACATTTCCCATTGCTTTTTTATGATATAATCTGATTATTAAAATTTTCACTTCATTTATAAGAGGATTTTATCATGTACAACAAACCAGGAATTCTTGTAGTCAGCTTTGGAACCAGCCACCAGGATACCCGCGCCAGAACCATCACTGCCATCGAGCAGGCAATCCAGGACGCGCATCCGTCTCTTCCCGTCTTCCGCGCCTGGACCAGCGGAATGATCCGGCGGAAACTGGAGCGGACCACTGGAGAAGTGATCCAAAGCGTAGCCCAGGCCCTGTCCCAGATGGCTGATCAGGGCATTACCCAGGCGATACTCCAGCCTACCCATATTATAGACGGCATTGAAAATCAACAGATGCAAGCCGATGCCAACGCTTTCCGAAATATTTTCCAGAAGATTGCTTTTGGCCGTCCTCTGCTGTCTTCATCGGAGGACCTTGAGAAAATGGCCCAAATCCTGGAACATACCTTTTCAGGTCTTGGGCCGGAGGAACATCTGATCTTGATGGGACACGGAAGCCAGCATCCTTCTAACCAGATCTATGCCTGGCTGGACGACTGTTTTCACCAACAGGAACATAACCATATCCACGTAGCCACCGTGGAAGCCTCCCCCACTCTGGACGATGTGCTGCAAAAGTTGCGGACTCAACCCGTCCGCCGGATCCACCTGGCCCCGCTGATGATCGTCGCGGGGGACCATGCCGTCAACGACATGGCCGGGGATGGAGAAGATTCTTGGAAATCCACTTTGGAGCGGGCCGGATATCCTGTCACCTGCCACCTGAAGGGGCTGGGAGAATATCCTCAAGTACGGCAGATGTTCCTTGCCCATTTGGCAAAAGCTCTGGAATGCCTGAAAAGATAACCAAAAAAGACATTCGGAAATCGCTTCCGAATGTCTTTCTATTTGTTCCTTATTTATCTTTTCGCCTCAGGATCCACAATACGGTAATGATTCCGATGATATAGAGGATATTTACCAGCACCGTCGGATCATCCTTTAAGAAACCTACGATCGCCACGATCGCCGCAAGGGATACCGTAAGCTGGAACCCGGAGAAAATCCTCCTCTCCCGGACTTCCCTCGCATTCTGGCGCATTTCTTCTTTCTCCTGCTCCATGGAAAGATATTTTAAGAGATCCTCTCCTTCCAGTTTTGAGATAATCTCCTCGTCCCGGAAGAACAGATCTTCCTCCTCGCCAAAATGGAGTCTTCCTCCCCTCCAGCGCCGCTGTGTCCGCGCGGTTCCCTGGCCGTTCGCGGTTCCCTGGCCGTCTGCGGTTTCCTGGAACTGTCCCTGAGCCTTGGTCTGCTCCTGGGTTTCCTTTTGGGATTCTTCCTGCTCTATTTTTTTCTCCGGTTCCGATGCCGCAGCCTGAGGCGCTTCGGAATCCTGGATAACTTCTTCGCTGGTTTTCGTATTTTCTGGTTCCTGAACCATTTCTTCTGTATTTTTTAATTCTTCTGCCACGATACTCCCTCCATTGACATCTGTCTTATTTCCCCTATCATATCAACTTTCGACAAAAAATGCAAGGAAGCGGCAGATATCCATTCCGCCGCTTCCTTCTCATAAAAAAACAGGAAAGCAACTTAGAGTCTTTCACTATTCTTATTCATAAACTTGTACTCCGCTACAGACCGGTCAAACGTCTTGATATGGCCGTACAGCCATTCGATCACGTTCCGGTTCACCTGTTCTACGAACGCATTGGAAGGGCCTTCCTCTTCCTCCAGCATCTCATACAACTCCTTCACAACTTCTCTGAGTTTATCATGCTCTTTCTTGTGGGCCTCGATTCCCGGATACTGGATATCCTCCTGGAGTTTTTCTTCCTCCCCAAAGTGGAATTCTGTATAGTCAGCCAGATAGTCCAGTGTTTTAATGGCTACCAGCTTATCCTTGCTCGTCTCACAACTATCCAGCAGCTTGTTGATCTTGTCGATCAGTTCCTTATGCTGACCATCGATCATCTCATTTCCTGTGACAAGGCTGTCATCAAATTCTGCTCTCATATTCTATTACCTCCTGATCCTGTTGAACTGCTTGTAGATAATTTTACCTCAAATAGTCGGTAAAAGAAATGGGGAAAATGCAAAATTTAGAAAAAATTCAAAAAGGGACAGGGTATTTTTAATCGGGGCCGGGGGATTTTTAAAAATCCCCCGGCCCCGATTTACCGATTTATCAATTCGCTACTCTACATCACTGCAATCCAAAAGTATCTTTGGATATTTTGATGTTTTGAACACTTCAAAACTTTCTACCGCCTGGCTTAAAGGCATAACTTTTTGTATGATCTTATCGGTCTGCATACGTTTGATCATTTTAATAGACCGCGGCATGATCGATGTGCTGGTAAACACGGTCTGGATCCTGCCTTCTTTCATATATAATTCATGCAGGTTCAGCGGCATCTCATAGGTTGGCGGGAATACCGCGAAGTAAACGGCTGTTCCGCAGCGAGCCAGGATCTTCAGCGGCGTCTCTGCCGCTTTCGGGGAACCGGACATCTCGAATACATAGTCAAAGCCCAGGCCGTCTGTAATCTCCATGGCTCTTGCAACCGCATCCTCATTAAACGGATCGATCACATATTCCGCTCCCATTTCCAGAGCCATCTGCCGCTTCTGTTCTACCGGCTCGATCACGGTGATCCGGGCAGCGCCTGACAGCAGGATCTGATTCAGCATGATGGACCCGATTCCGCCCACTCCCGCCACGCAGACGGTAGCTCCATGCCGGATCGGCGCCAGATCCATAGCCCGCAGACAGCAGTTGGTCGGCTCTACGATAGAGTATTCTTTCAAATCCGCGTCGTCTGGCAGTTTATAGATAGTATTGATATCTGTTACCACATACTCCGCAAATGCTCCCGTCGGTTTGAAGTTTATACAGTACTGCTCCATCCCCCGCTTGCACCATTCGCATCCGCCGCAGTGGGAACCTGGAAACAACGTTACCTTATCGCCCACTTTATACCCTTTTTTCGCCGCTTCTTCTCCTAATTCCGCAATCACTCCGGATGCCTCATGTCCCAAAGGCGCCGGCGGTTTGCTGTTCATAACGCCCATCGTTACCTGATGCACATCTGTGGCGCACAGAGCCGCGTAAGCGATCTTAACCTTTACCTCATTGGGTTTTACTTCTGGAATTTCTACATCTTTTAATTCAATCTGGTCTTTATCCACCCACCAGAGCTGTTTCATTGTTGCCATAAATTTTCCTCCTTGCATTATGTCTCCTGTTATCAGGTCTTAATTTGCCAATCCCTTCTCCCTAAGAGATGCAACGATATTTGCATAAGTTTTCTTATCAAGTTTGTATGCAAACATTGCGATCGCGCAGATCACAGAGCAGATCCCTACAAACATATGGGAACCAAAGTTCATCGTAAACAGTACGGATCCCGTCTGATCTGTATTTGGCACGTAGCCTACCACATCCAGCAAAAGCGAAGCGCCGGAGATTGCCAGGGCCTGTCCTACTTTCAGCATAAAGTTGATAAAGGTAGATACAAATCCCGCGCAGTAGATTCCATATTTGTGATAGGTGTATTCTGCGGTATCTGGCATCATTCCAAAGATATTGCCCAGCATCATGCCCTGGCCGATTCCCATAAATACGCTCATCACGTAATATACCGCCTGGCCGCTGGCCGTCTGGATCGGAAGGAAGAAGGATACGATCTGGCTGACCGCGATCATCATAAAGGCGATCCCGCCCAGAGTTCCTTTGTTATTCACCTTCTTTACCAGCCAGGTGACGGAGAACGCTCCCAACATCCCGCATACAGAGATCAGTGTCTGTGTATTGGAATACAGCAGTTCATTTCCCGCGTTATAAGTACAGAAGTATAAACGGAACGTCACGCCTCCCTGGATGATCCCCCAGCCCAGATACGCAATGGCGAGCAGAATTACTGGTTTATTGCCTTTGAGCACTTTAAACTGTTTGATGAAAGAAACCTTCTCGGATTTCTCCATATCCACCTGGACGACTTCTTTCGTAGAGGCGATCGTAATGATGAAGAAAGGAACCGCGATCAAGGAAAAGATGATCGCCGCTTTCTGATATCCGCCCGCGCCGCCGCCTGTCATTTCTACGATTCGAAGGGTGGCAAAGGAGAGGATCGTCATCGCCAGGAAAGCTCCCGTCATCCGATAGCTAGCCAGAGAACTTCTGGTCTCTGTATCACGGGTCAGCATTGCCGGCATCGCGGAATAGGTAACATTTACCATGGTGTACAGCAATACTAAGATGAAATACATTCCCAGGCCCCAGACCGTCCGGAAGGTCTCAGACCAGTCTGGATTGGTAGTAAAGGTCAGCACATTAAAGATCAGCATTGGGATAAAGGAAAATATCACCCAAGGCCGGTATCGTCCCCACCGGGTCTTGGTCCGGTCTGCCAGCGCTCCTACCACCGGGTCATTGAGCGCATCCCAGAATTTGGAGACAAAGATGATCACGCCTACTACCGTGGCATTGATCAGAGCAATATCTGTCAGAAAAAATACCAGGTAAGCGCTGACCAGGGACCAGCTCATATTGCAGGCAAAATCTCCGCAGCCATAGCCAATCTTTCTCGGAATATTTAGTTTTGTATATTCATCCACTGCCGGATTTTTCTGATTTGTCATTATGGACCTCCTTTCATCTCATTCCATCTCCTTCTCTATCTCTTCAGCGACCGGATATACTCTGCCACATCCTGTTTATGATAGTGATATTTTTTCTGCAGATCTTCCCCGCTTCCAAAGCCCGCGTATACCTGAGGAATACCAAAACGCTTGAAAGATTTTGGCTGTACCGCGTGATCCACAAAATAATCCGCCAGGCTGCTGGCAAGTCCGCCGCTCATTAAATGGTCTTCCCAGACAACCAGATTGCCGGTCTCTTCTACCGCTTTATCTACAGCCTCCCGGTCAAAAGGTTTGATGGTGTACATATCAACGACACGTACATCGATCCCTTCTTCTTTCAACTCTTCCGCCACGTCCAGCGAAAGTCCTACCATCTCTCCGTGGGTCAGGATGGTCACATCTTTTCCGTCTCTTGCGGTCACGCTTCCGCCGATAGAAAATGGAATAGTTCCGGGCTCATAGAGCTGGCGGTCCTTTTTGCCTTGTGCCAGACGGATATACATAGGTCCCGGATATTCCATAGACAGATGAAGGATGTCCCGGATCATATTGGGATCCCCAATGGACAATACCGTCATATTGACCATGCTTTTCAGAATCGCGATATCTTCCATTGCGTTGTGGGTAGAACCTCCGCCAGAGGTCAGTCCGCCGCCCGTACCAATGATACGTACTGGAAGATTTTGATAGCATACTGCCGTTCTCACCTGCTCACAGGAACGCATGGACAGAAACGGCAGCATCCCCATGATGACCGGGATATTTCCCTCCAGCGCCAGTCCCGCGGCCACACCGACACAGTCCTGCTCCGCGATTCCCACATCAATGTACCGGTCCGGATAATGCTCCCTGAACTGTTTTAAGTTCATCCCTACATCCGGTGTACACACAAAGAGTTTTTCATTGGTTTTTCCTATCTCATCCAAAGTATCTCCGATCACACTTCTTGCGGAGATCCATTCTCCAAAATTAAAAGATCCAGCCATGACCTATCCCTCCTTACCATAATTTTTCGCAAGGTCTTTGAGCGCCTGTTTCCAGTCTTCCGCATTCAGACTTCCCGCATGCCAGCCGACTACTTTTTCCATGAAATCTACGCCTTTTCCCTTGATCGTGTGTGCTACGATCGCGGTCGGCCGCAGAGAAGAACTTGGAGGAAGATTGTCCAGAGCGTCTACGATCGCGTTCATATCGTGTCCGTCGATCTCTATCACATTCCAGCCAAAGGCTTTCCATTTATCCGCATAAGGTTCCATACAGGTGATCTCCTCTGTGTAGGAGCACATCATCTGCTTGTTCCGGTCAATGACCGCCACCAGATTGCCAAGTTCGTAGGAACGGGCCGTCAGCGCCGCCTCCCACACTTCGCCTTCACAAGTTTCCCCGTCTCCCAGCATACAGAATACCCTGTGGCTTTCTTTCTTCTGCTTTGCGGAAATAGCCATTCCTACCGCCATTGCCAGCCCCTGTCCCAAAGACCCGGAAGAACATTCCACTCCCGGAAGCTGGACTTTACATGGATGCATACCATAAGCGCTGTCCACCTGCCCGTATGTACGGACAATCTCGTCATAATCAAAGAATCCTCTTAAAGCCATAGCAATATACATACATACCGCGCCGTGTCCTTTTGAAAGGATAAACCTGTCTCTGGCCGGATTCTGGATATTGGTGGGGTCTACATTCAATCCGTGATGGAATAAACCGATCAGCAGATCTGTCATAGACAGGTCTCCGCCGATATGTACAGAACCTTCATACTTTCCGCACAGATTGATCAGTTTCAGCCGCATTTCATACGCAAGCTCATTTAAACGCATAACTTCCTGCTTATCTGCCATTTTTCTTCACCTTCCTCGTTTTTAATAAATATCAGCAATATCCCTGTTTCCGCGAATCAGAATCTTCGGATACTTTCCGCTGAGCTGTACCTGAAACGCCTCTACCGCGTCATCCAGTTCAAATACCTTTTCCGTCAGCCTGCTAAGATCCATCTTCGGCAGAAGCTGCAAAGCCCTGGGATACGCGTAAGGTGCTACCATAACACCTGTAACTGTAATTTCTTTGAAATAGCAGTACTCCTGGATATTAAAAGGCATCCGGTAGTCTCCGGGATACTGGGCGCCGTAGATCAGGGTTCCTCCCTTTGCCGTAATATCCGGCAGCGGTTCCACCGCATGTACAGAACCTGAACAGTCCAGAACCACATCGTACCCTCTTCCGTCTGTGATCTTATTTGCCGCATCTACCACATTTTCCGCCGTAGGATCGATCAGATATTCCGCTCCCATTTCCGCCGCGATCTCTCTGCGGTCCGCGATCGGTTCGATCATCGTAAGGGAGGTCGCTCCATAGAGATGGAAAGCCTGCAGCGCCATTAATCCGATGGGGCCGCCCCCGCAGACGCAGACTCTCATTCCTACCTTCATCTGGGCCTTATCCAGCATCCGCACAATAATAGACATGGGTTCTAAGAGACATCCTTCCTTGAGACTTACTTCATCTGGAAGTTTATAGACCTGGTCCTCGTGCCAGATCAGTTCCGGCGCGTATCCCGGCCGGTTGTATTCTCCTGAATTCTCACAAAACTGCTGCTGTCCGTTCTGACAATAATAGCATCCGCCGCAGAAACGCAGGAAATTTCCCGCTACCCGGTCCCCCACCTTCAAGCCTTTATGATTAGCCTTAGGCCCTAATTCTGTAATGATCCCGGAAATCTCATGGCCAAGAGGAATGGGTTCTGTAGAACCCTTTGGCTGTCCAAAGCAGCCCGCCACACAATGGGGATCTGAACCACAGATCGCGCAGTAAGCGACTTTGATCCGCACATCCTGTTCTCCCAGTTCCGGGAAGGGAAGATCCACCAGCGCCACTAACCCTCTGGTATCTGGGTTCGGATCCTTCATATCCCCCACACGCACACCGCATAATGTTTTCATAGGGACTCCTCCTTGCTTGGTTTATTTTTCTAAAAGATCAAGTTCCTGCAGGCTTGATTTTGTCTGATGTTATCACAAAAATTTTTTGAATAAAATTATATTTTGGGACATTTTCACAGAAATACTGTCCTTTTTTCACTTTTTTGTTTCATATTTGTCAAAGATTCAAGAATTGTTCACAGGATTATCTTGACGATAAATTTGCATTTACTTTATGATATATTTTAGGAATTCTATGCCTCATTATGTAGCAAATCTGCCTGAGACAGAAAAGGAAAAGGAGGAGGTTTTTGTTGCTCAATAAATATAAGAATCACAAACTATACCATAACTACATCACTACGGTCCCTCTCCCTGGATTTGATTTTATTGTTTATTACGCAGAGATGATGACTCAGAATACGGTGGTCTTCGAACACCGCCACAATCTATACGAAATCTTCTACGGACTGGAGGGATCCATTTTATTCTCCTGCGAAGGTTCCCAGAGCAAGCTTACCGCCCATGACATGGTGCTTTTAGGAAGAGACCGCTCTCACTACCTTCAGTATCAGTCCAATACACCGGCCGTTTACTTTACCATGATCTTTGACCTGGTCCCGCACAGTCCGGCCTCAAACTGTGATCCCGACACAGAATATCAGGAGCTGATGGAAGTCTTAAACCAGGCGGATAAAAATAAATATTTATTCGCCTCCAATACAAAGCCCCAGGAATCCATCCTCTCTAAGATCAGTCAGACAATAGCCTCAAAGAAAATCGGATGGTCCAGCCTGGTAGGGCAATATTATTATCAATTTTTCCTGGATCTTCTCCAGACGATCTCACAAAAAAAATCCAGCCTGGACGCGCCGGCTGGATACTTAAATATCGCTCTGGAAGCTTCAAAATATATTCACGCCAATCTGCAGGGAGACCTGCGGATCGACACCGTTTCTCAACAATTAAACGTTACACCCAGACATATGAACCGCCTGTTTCAAAAAATGTTCGGGAAATCATTTGCCCAGACCGTCAGCATCATCCGTCTGGAGCACGCCAAACAGCGCCTGATCAACACCGATGAATCCCTGGAACAGATCGCTTCGCTTGTAGGATTCCGTTCCAGCCAGTCTTTGACCAAAATGTTCTATGAACAGGAACATATGTCGCCTGGTATCTTTCGGAAAAGCTACCGCTCTAGTTAAAAAGGGACAGGGCATTTTTAATTGGGGCCGGGGGATTTTTAAAAATCCCCCGGCCCCAATAACAAGGCGTTGCAGATGAAAGCCGCGATATTACTGCCTCCTTTTCTCCCTCTCGCCACGATATAGGGAATCTCTTCCAGGCTAAGGATCAGCTCTTTGGCCTGGACCACGTTTACAAATCCCACAGGCACGCCGATGATCAAACGGGGCCGGATCTTTCCCTCCCGGATCAGTTCGTACAGCCGAATCAAGGCAGTCGGCGCGTTTCCGACCGCAAAGATCAGGTCTTCTTCCAGGCCGCAGGCCTTATCCATACTGGCTGACGCGCGGGTTGTCCCGTTTCTCTTGGCCGCTTCCGCCACGTCGTCGTCCGCCATGAAACAATAGGCCTTTCCGCCAAACCGTTCCAGCCTCTTCTTATTGATCCCGGACCAGCCCATCCGAGTGTCGGTCACAATGGAGGCCCCGTCTTTCAAAGCGGCTATTCCTCTCTCTACGGCATGGTCAGAAAATACCAGATTGCTGGCGTAATCAAAATCGGCGCTGGTGTGGATGCAGCGTT
This sequence comes from uncultured Mordavella sp., assembly GCA_902406105.1. GTDB lineage: Bacteria > Bacillota > Clostridia > Lachnospirales > Lachnospiraceae > Massilistercora. Next base: position 16,986 of record CABPCP010000021.1, on the reverse strand, counting down.
TGATCACCGCTTCCTGCTCCTTCGGCAGCGTGATCCCCTTTTGTTTCAGTTCTTCTCCGATGATCTGGAAACTGCGTTCCTCGATCTTGGCTGGTTCCACTTGTTCGATCTCCAGGATCTTTCCTTCCTTTGTCTCTATCTCCATGTTTCCATATCCTTTCTGCTTCTTACGCTCCCTGTTCCAGGATCTCATAGATCCGCTCCAGATCCAGGCTTTGCCGCAGGCCTTCCGCCAGCAGATCATACTGCTGCTCCTTAAAGGTCCGGTAATCCACAGCCGGTTTCTCTCTTTCCAAGGAAATGCCCTTCTTCCTGGCCAGGCAGCCCACAAGGGCGCTGATCACTTCTTCCCGGTCAAAGATGCCATGCACATAGGTGCCGTACACATTTCCCGCAAAGGTTCCATCTCCCTTTTCTTCTCCGGTGATCTGATCCTGGATCATCCCAAGCGGACGCCTTCCTGCTCCGCTTCCATGGGGTGCCTCCCCGCGGGTCTCTCCCATATGGATCTCATATCCCTCCACAGGCGTTCCGCTTAAGCCTGCCAAAGATCCTTCCAGCGTCCCAAAGGCGCCGGCCACTCTTGTACGGGTCTTCTCCCTGTTAAATACCGTGACAGTTGGAAGCAGTCCCAATCCCCGCATACTGCCTCCCTGCTCCACGCCCAGCGGATCCTTAAGGTTTTCGCCCAGCATCTGATAGCCACCGCAGATGCCAAAGACTGCCGTTCCTTTTGCCGCCGCTTTTAGGATTCCGGCTTCCAATCCATTTTCCCGCATCCAGGCAAGATCTCCCATGGTATTCTTCGTCCCCGGGAGGATGATCATATCCGGATGTCCAAGCTGGGAAAGTGTCCGCACATAGCGAAGCGACACTTCCTCCCGGTTTTCCAGAGCCATAAAATCTGTAAAATTCGAGATCCGGGGCAGACGGATGACTGCAATATCAATCTGTCCTCCACCTGTTTTTCCTTTCGTTTTCAGCCGCTCCGCCAGACTGTCTTCTTCCTCGATCTCCACCGGAAGATAAGGCGTCACCCCAAGGACCGGAACCTTCGCCCGCTCTTCCAGCATCCTGATCCCTGGGGTCAGGATTGTCTGATCTCCCCGGAATTTGTTGATGATCAGTCCTTTCACCCGCTGCCGTTCCTCCGGCTCCAGAAGCATCAAGGTTCCCAGAAGCTGGGCGAACACCCCGCCCCGGTCAATATCTCCGGCCAGCAGCACCGGAGCGCCGGCCATCTTGGCCATCCCCATATTGACAATGTCGTCTTCCTTCAGATTGATCTCCGCCGGACTTCCCGCCCCCTCGATCACCACAATGTCAAACTCATCGGAAAGCCTCTGGAACGCCTCCTGTATCTGAGGGATCAGCCGCTTCTTGTAAGCAAAATATTCCCTGGCGTCCATGGTCCCCAGCACCCGGCCATTTACAATGACCTGAGAGCCGGTATCGTTGGTGGGTTTCAGCAGGATCGGATTCATCTCTGCCTGGGGAGGGATTCCCGCCGCCTCTGCCTGTACCACCTGGGCCCGGCCCATTTCCAGTCCCTCCGCCGTGATAAAAGAATTCAGGGCCATATTCTGGGACTTGAAGGGCGCCACCCGATACCCATCCTGCCGGAAGATCCGGCAAAGCCCGGTACACAGAAGGCTTTTCCCCGCCCCTGACATGGTTCCCTGTATCATGATCGTCTTAGCCATTCTATCAACCTCTCATTCTCCGCCCTTTTACGCACCGCGATCCGGTAGTATCCAGGGCCAAGTTCCCGGTAATTTCCACAATCCCGGATCAAAAATCCCGCTTCCAAAGCCTCCCGGTATAGCCCTTCCCTTCCCCGGAAAAACAGATAGTTTGCCTGAGAGCCATAGACCTGAAATCCCAGGTCTTCCAGGTTCCTTCTCAGGTACTCCCGCTCACGGGCCACCACCTGCCGGGTCTTTGCCAAATAGGCTTCCGCGTTATTAAGGGCCGCCGCTCCCCCGGCCTGGGCCAGCAAAGACACATTCCAGGGCTGCAGCATAGTCCGCATCCGGCCCAGAAATTCCCGGTCGCCGCTGATCCCGTACCCCAGCCTTACTCCCGGCATGGCAAAGGTTTTGGTAAATGCCTTCACCACCAGCATCTGAGGATGATCCTTTTTGAGCTCCAGGGCTTCATACTCCTTTGGCCTTTCCAGGAAATCCAGGAAACACTCATCTAAGATCAGCCTTGCCCCGCAGGCCTCACATTTCTCCAGCACTTTCCTGATCAGAGAACGCTTGATCGGCTGCCCCGTAGGATTATTGGGACTGCACAGAAAAACCAGGTCTGTCTTGGGAGTGATCCGTTCCAGGAAATCTTCTCCTACTTGAAACTGGGCTTCTTCTCTTAAGGGATAGAATTCCGATTTGGCTCCCACAGCCTGGAGGGCCCGCTCATACTCCGCGAAGGCCGGCGCCGTCAAAAGCCCCCTCCTGGGTCTTTCCGCGAAAACCGCCGCAAAGAACAGCTCCGCCGCCCCATTGCCGCACAGGATCTCCTCTGGAGGGACCTGTTCAAACGCTCCGATCGCCTCCCGCAGTTTCTCACATTCCACATCTGGATAATGATGAATCTGGCCTGCCCCTTCCCGGAGCGCCTCTATCACCGCCTCCGGCGGGCCTAATGGATTGCTGTTGACGGAGAAATCCGTCACGTTCTGATGACGGTAGATATCGCCGCCGTGCACTTGTTCCTGTCCTTGCATCTCTTTGTTTCTCCTGTTTTTGTGTAGTTCTATTCTACTTTCCAATGACCAAAGCGCTTTCCGCCTTCGCGAATAATCCTTATTTTCTAACCATCGAGATTTACCGCATACACGCACTTACAAACTTCATGGGAACATCCATACGCTTTGCAACCTGTTCTGGTGTCATTCCACTTTCTAGGAAACGCCTGCATACCACTTTCATGCTTTCTCCCACTTCTATGATATGCTTATCTGGATCATAAAAGCGAACAACTCGTTGTCCCCAGGAATGTTCCATGATAGGGTGAACATACTCGATCTCACACTCTTCTAATTTATCAGCAAACCGATCAAAATCATCTTCTTCAAAGTAGATTTCAAAGTTATTGCCACCAAAAGAAATCATATTTGTCCCGATAAATCCGCCGTATGTTTCAGCAGTCTGCAGCGCCAAACCGCCTGTTAAAGTTTTGTTTGCGCCAAAATCCATAATAACATGCAGACCCAGAACCTTTTTATAAAACTCAACCGCTTTATCTATATCCGTCACTACCAGCATAGGATTTTTTAATTTCATCTCATTCCCTCCCTGGACTTTCATTCATCAATCATATTTCTCAATCTTCACTGTGGCTATCGCAGATTGATTTGGATCCCCAGTGACAAGATCCTGAGGGGCGGGCACCAGCAGCATAAACCCGTCCTTCCCGTAGCGCTCTTTATAGCCTTGCGCGTACTCTTTTTCCACTGAGACATGCTGTACCTGCCCAATGATCATAGCGGTGATTCCTGCTCCGCTCAAATCCCGGCTCTCCTTCAAGGTACATTCCATGCCAAGGAAAGCCTCCTGGATCATCGGCGCATGGATGGTCTTCCCATCGCAAATGGTAAAACCGCCCGTCTCAAATTCATCGTCTTCCCATTCATTCTGATGGATCGTGTCCACCAATTGGTCATAGCGGCTTATGGGAAGAAAATTAATGCCAAAGCATTTCTCCCTCTGAATATTTTGATATGTGTGCGTATGCTGATACAGATTTCCCATAACAGCAAAAAACGCTGTCTTATCCCCATGGAAACTGCTCCATGAATGGAAACATACATTGGGCTTTCCATTTTCTTTCCATGTGGTGACCGCAAATAAAACGGTCGGTATCCCTGCTGTTACTTCAAAATGATGAAACAATTCAAATTCCTCTGGATAAGAGGGTTTGAAATATTGAGGAAACTCTTTTCCAATCTCTATCTTCATGGCGCCACCTCATCCCTTAAGATTTTTCAACGCTTCCGGATTGTTTGAAAGAAACGCTCCCACAGTCGGACATTTTTCCAGTTCCCCGCAATCCCCGCATGTTTCCACGCCTTTTTGAAGGGCGCACTGGCGGATGCCGCAAAGGCTCTCGCAGTATACCGTCTTTCTCCCATTCCCACGGCATCCTTCACAGTTGATATGTTCCGGCAGAATCGGCGCTTGATTTAACTCTGCCCACAGTTTAGCGGTTTTTTCACGCAAGGCTTGATCATCCTTCTTTGTGGCAATGTATGCATCACATGTTTCACAATCCAGTCCACAGTATGCGATCCTTTTTTCCATAGCTGCCTCCTTCTCTTTCTCTGATCCATTGTTTCCAATTCACATAGCATGATATATTCCTGTTCCTTCTCTTCCACAGCCCGGAACCCAGCACTCTGATATACGCTCCGCGGGGATTCGCAGAGTGAGACTTGAACCCATCCTTACAGCCAAACCAGCAAAACCAGCCCTTTGATCCCCAGGAATACTGCAAGGGCGATCCATGCCGTCAGATACATCAGCCTCTGGGATCTCAAAATGTCCTCCGCCTCTATAGGGCGGATCGGATCTCCCAGAGTGGGTTTCCTATGAAGAGTTCCAAAATACCAGGCGTCTCCTGCCAGTTCCACTTCCAAAGCTCCTGCCATCACTGCCTCCGTTTGAGCGGCATTTGGACTCTTGTGCTTCTTCCGGTCTCTCCGGTAAGTGGAACAGGCCTGCTTCAAATTCCCTCCCGCGGGAATACAGGCAGCCAGCATGAATAGGGCGGAAAGCCTGGCCGGAATGTAATTCAGCACATCGTCCAGCCTGGCCGCCGCCGTCCCAAAATACTGATATCTCTCGTTCCGGTAACCGATCATAGAATCCATGGTATTCACTGATTTATAGAAAAATCCCCCTGCCGCGCCAAATAATACCATATAAAACAGAGGCGCCACCACGCCGTCGGAAGTGTTCTCCGCCACCGTCTCCACAGCCGCCTTTGCCACTCCTTCTTCCGTCAGGTTCTGGGTGTCTCTCCCCACGATCATGGAAACCGCCCGGCGGGCTTTGGGTAGACTTTCCTCCCTCAAAGCCTGATAGACCCGGCCGCTTTCCACCTGCAAAGAGCGGGCCGCAAGAAGCTGATAGCAGAAGAAGGTCTCCGCAAGAAGCCCCAGAGGAAACCAGAGTCGGTACAGGAAGAAAAGAAAGAGGGCCGGCACTGCTGTGCTACACAGCGCCACCAGCGCCGCCAGTATCCCTCCCCCGATCCGCAAGGCTCCCGGCGTTCCCGGCAGTAATCTTCTGATAATTCGTTCCAGACCGGTGATCAGCTTCCCCATAAGCCGCACCGGATGATACAGCCATACCGGATCTCCCAGCAGAAGATCCAGCAGAAATCCACCCAGAACTGGAAGCAGCATCTGCAAGTATAAGTTCATATCCTTCTCCATTTCTGATCTGATAGTCGTAAAAATCTCCCTGGGGAACGGCATAAGCCTCCATGATCCCCATGATCGTCCCTCCATGGACCACCAGCGCCGCTGTCTGGACGTCCTTTCTTTCGCAGACAGCCAGCGCCTTCTGGAATCCTGCCAGTACCCGGCTTTGGAAGTCCCTCCGGCTTTCTCCGCCTGGCGGCGCTTCTCTTCCGCCTGTGCCGATCCATTGCCGGTACTCACGCAGCTTACACAGCTCTTCGTAATTCCGATTCTCAAACAGACCAAAATCACATTCCGCCAGCTCTGGGATCAGGATGGGCTCCTGCCCCGGATATAGGATCCCTGCCGTCTCCAGACAGCGCTTCATGGGACTTGCGAACACCAGGGATACTCCCGGCCCTGTTCTTCCTTCCAGTTCCTTACGTCCTTCCCGGCACAAGGGTTCATCTGTACTTCCGATATACCGTCTCTCTAAATTCCCTCTGGTCTTCCCATGGCGGAACAAATACAGTTTCCTCATCCTTTGATCACCGTCCCGATGCCGCAGACCACCCGGTAAACCCGGTCCGCGTGGGCCGCCAGATAGGTGCAGGCCCTTCCGGCCGTCTCCCGCCAGGCCCGCTCCAAAGCCTCCAAAGGAACGATCCCGCAGCCCACTTCGTCTGCAAGGATCACCGCCTCCCGGTTCTCCCTCCACAGTCGTTCCACCAGAAGATCCACCCGTCTTTGCCGGTCCTCTTCGGCCGTCTCTTCCATCAGCCGTTTGATATAGATATGAAAATGGTGGATGCCCTGGCAGCGAAACAAATCCGCCTCTTCACAGGTCCTTCCGTCCGCCCACGTTAAGCCGGGAAACTTATTTTTAGCAAAATCCCTCTTTCCCTGGCAGGCGCCTCCTACGATCAAAATCATCTTCATCTGTCCTTTCTCTCTATCCCTGCTTTAAAATCGCGGCTATTTCTGGCAATCCCGCTCCAAGCACGGCCCCGGCGGCGATCCACAGCTCGCACAGCTGAAGGAAATATCCCGCCAGATCTCCTGTGATGCCGCCAAATTTCTGCTGGGACATCCATTTATAATATCCAAACATGATCCCGGCAAATGTAAGAGACAGCGCTCCAGAAAGCCCTCCCGCCAGCACCATTCCCACAGCTGCAAGGATCAGATAGCAGGCCAGCGCCACCCGGAGGATCTTCTGTCTTGAGGCCGCCGCAAAATCTGCTGCCAGCCCTTCTTTCTTTGCCTTGGGGAAGCATAGGACAGAAAGGCCGCTAAGCGTCCGAGACAGCACAAATCCCAGGGATACCACCGCCGCTCCCTGGGGGGAAAGCACGCCGTACAGACCCAGCATCCCGATCAGATACATGCCGCAGGAAATCACCGCAAACGCGCCTGTATGGGGATCTTTTAAGATCTCCAGCCGGCGCTCTTTCGGGGCATAGGCGCTCAAAGCGTCCCTGGTATCCAGGAAACCATCCATGTGGATGCCTCCTGTCAGCGCCAGGGGCGTAAGGGTAAGGACCACTCCCCGAAAAAGGCTGCCATCCAGGATGCCATGGGCCGCTATCCATTCGGTCAGGCAGAAAAGGCCAAAGAATACCGCTCCAATCACCACGCCCACCCAGGGGAAGAATCCCATGGCGTAAGCTTTCGTCTCAGGCGTCCACTGGCTCCTTGGCATGGGAATCCTGCTGTACATAGAAAACGCGATCTTAAAACTATCCCACAATTGCTTCATGTTTCTTCACCACCACCGGAATTCCATAGACCACCTCTGTCACCTGGTCTGCCAGGCAGGCGGTTTCCCGGTTGATCTCTCCTAACACTTCCTGATACACACGGATGCTCTCGCCATAGTCTGTCCCGTCTGAGAAGATCTCATTTGTGACAATGACAAGGGTTCCCGCTCTTCTTTGCAGGGACTGGATCCCTTCCAAGATTTCCTTTATCACTGTTTCTTTGTCCCGAAGGCTTCCATCCTCCCGGTACAATTCATTGGCCGCCAGATTTGAGAGACATTCCAGCAGGACCCCGCAGCCCTGCGGGATCTTCACCTGTTTTAGCCCTCTCTGGCACTCAATGGTCTCAAAGCCTTTTCCTTTCCGCTGCTGCCTGTGGCGCAGGATCCGCCGGAGCGCTTCCTCTCCATGGGGCTCCATGGTGGCTACATAGAACAGCCGGTTTCCCGCCTCCCGCTCCCGCAGCCAGTCTTCCCCATAGGCCGACTTCCCGCTTCCGCTTCCTCCTGTGATCAAATGTACCATCATTGATCCCCCAATTCCTGATAATCCTCGATCTGGTTGTCGGAAAAAGTGCTCATCCGCCGGTAAACTTCCGCCGCAAGGCCAAGGGCCGGAAGGTAGCAGAGGGCTCCTGTCCCCTCCCCCAGACACAGGCCGCAGTCCAAGGCCGCTTCCAGATGAAGTTCTGCCAGGATCCGCCTCATCCCCGGTTCCTTGGACACATGGGAAGCGATCAGATACTGCTCCGCCGTGGGGCAGATCCGCACCGCAGCTAAAGCAGCGGCAGCAGAAATAAATCCATCCAGTACGACGGGCATCCCATAGGCCGCCCCTCCCAGGCAGATCCCGGCAAGCCCTGCCAGATCAAAACCGCCTACTTTCGCCAGCACATCCACCCCATCCTGTGGGTCTGGATGATTCTTCTCAATGGCCTGGGCGATGACCCGGGTCTTCCTCTCCAGCCCGGCCCTTGAAAGTCCCGCGCCGCGGCCAGTCATCTCCCGGACTTGCCGCCCCATCAGCACGCAGGACACCGCGCTGGATGTGGTGGTATTTCCAATGCCCATCTCTCCTACAGCGAGCAGGTCATACCCTTCTTCCTGGCGCTGTTTTACCAGACGCGCGCCTGTCAGCACCGCCTGCAGGGCTTCCTCCCTGGTCATAGCCGGGCCTTTGGCTATATTTTTCGTTCCGTAAGCCACTTTATAACTGGGTACTTTTGTATCCACCGCCATTCCAATATCGATGGGAAACAGATCCACCCCCGCCTGCTCTGCCATAATAGCGGCGCTGGTGTTGCAGGCCAGGAAATTTTCCGCCACAATGGCTGTCACTTCCTGCCCGGTCTGGGTCACCCCTTCTTCTACCACTCCGTTGTCCGCGCACAGCACCAGCAGGGCTTTTTTCTCAGTCCTTACATGGGCATCTCTTTGGATTCCCGCGATCGCTGCCACATCTGTTTCCAGCTTCCCCAGGCTGTGCAGCGGTTTCGCGATGGAGTCCCAGCGCCGCAGGGCTTCCTCCCTGGCCGCCTGGTCCACAGGAATGATCTGCCCCAGAAGCTGTTCCAATGCTTTTTGTCTGTCTTGCTTCATTGATTTTTTCCTCTCTGATACTTCCGGCAGGCCTGGAGAAACGCCTCCCCCACCTGAGGATTTCCTCTGTAGTGGAGATGAGGATATCCTGCCAGCATCGTCTCTTCACCGATCATACATTTCCAGCTTCTCCCGGAAATGGGTTTCCTGGCTGTAAACGCCTCCCCGCAGCAGGTGGAATCGTAATAATGGAACTCATGAGCCCTAAGCGCCCCTGCCGGTTTTCCAAATAAGCGGCCTCCTGTAAGCTCAATATAGCCAAATCTCCGATTTCCGGCTGGAAAACTCTCTCCCTTTAGAACGCCTGCCATGGGAAACCTTTGCCCCTCTTCCGTCTCCATGGTTTCCATCAGATACTGGAACCCGCCGCATTCCGCCATGCAGGGCAGGCCGCCTGTGACCGCTCTTTGCAGTTCCTGTCTCATCGTCTCATTCTCCGACAGCTCCTTTGCGTGCAGTTCCGGATATCCTCCGTAGAGCAAAAGGCCGTCCACATCCTCTGGAAAATGGGGATCATGGAGGGGAGAAAAGGGAATCACAACGGCTCCCCGCTCTTCCAAAAACCGCAGATTGTCCGGGTAACAAAAGCAAAACGCCTCATCCTTGGCCGCCGCGATCCGCAGACTGCCTGACTGGGGCTTTTCTTCCTGCTTTTCTTTGATTTCCAGCTTAGGCGCGCCTTCTGCCAGTTCCAGGATTCCATCGATATCTACCGTTTCTTCCAGTTTTTCCGCCAGTTTCTTAAGACGCTTTGGGAAATCCGGCGCCTCCCAGGGCAGCTTTAGTCCCAGGTGCCGGCTTTCCAGCACGCCTTCTTCCAGCACTGGAAGATACCCATAGGCCAAAAGCCCGGTCTCCCGCTCCAGGGTCTCTTTTAACAGCGGATAGATTGACGGAGAGATCCGGTTGAAGAGCACTCCTTTTATCTGGCTGTCTTCCCGGAACTTCTGAAATCCCTGGACCAAAGGCAGAAGGGAAAGGCTTGCTCCCCTTCCATCCACCACCAAAATGGCCGGCGTCCGGGTGATCCTGGCGATCTCATAGGTACTGGCCTGGCAGGTGATCCCGCCCAGACCGTCATAGTATCCCATGACGCCTTCGATGACCGCCATCTCATAATCCCTCTCCTTTTCGGCCAGCAGATTCCTCACTTCCTGCTCTGAGCAAAAATAAGAATCCAGATTATCGCTGTCAATTCCAAGAGCTTCCCGGTGGAACATAGGGTCAATATAATCCGGCCCGCATTTGAAAGAGACTACCCGTTTTTTCCGTTCCTTTAAAGCCTGTAAAAGAGCGCAGGTGACCAGCGTCTTCCCAGCGCCGCTTCTGGGCGCCCCGATCAGGATTCTTGGTAATCCGGACATGCCTCTTTTCCTCCTGTCATGCTGATGATATAGATGGGATTCTGTCCCTGCATCATATGATAACTCCCTGCCTTCCTGGACCGGGCAGCGCTCATATGGACTACTTCTTCTTCCCGCAGCTCTATGGTGTTCAGACAATCCACTGCCTCTGACACCGTTTCCAGAGTGATGGCGTTGATGACTACTCTTGCCTCCGGATTCTTGGCAAATACGGCTTCCAGGATCTGTCTTAGCTTTCCGCCGCTTCCCCCGATAAACACACAGTCCGGCGCAGGCAGTTCCGCAAGGGCTTCCGGCGCCTCTCCCTGGATCACCGTCAAATTGTCTGCCTGGAATCTCCTGGCGTTCTCCCGGATCAGCTCCCTGGCCTGATGAAGCCGCTCCACCGCGTAGACCTGCCCCTGCCATGCCTGCAGGGCCGCCTCCACCGCCACAGAACCAGTCCCAGCGCCAATATCATAGACGACGGAATCTCTTTTCAATCGGAGCTTGGAAAGGCTGACACTTCGCACTTCCTCCTTGGTCATCGGCACGTCTCCCCGTAAAAATCCTTCGTCCGGCAGCCCGTGGACCACTTCCCGCTTTCCTCCTTGTGGATTCTCAAGATAAAGCAGGGCCGGCCCTTCTCCTTCATAGTCCCGCAGGATTCCCGGATCGCCATAGAGAATCCGCTCGTCTTGATAGGAGAGCCGCTCTCCAATGGTCACCTTCACATTGCGGAAGCCAAAGTGAGTGAGCAGGCTTCCCAGGGTCCGGATTTCTTTATCCTTCCCCGCAAGCACCAACACTTTCGGTTGTTCTCTTAAGACGGACAAGATATGGGTCTGTCTCCCATGGATACTCGTCAGGCTTACATCCTCCCAGGGAATCCCCATCCGGGCGCAGAAATACACCGCTGAAGAAACGCCGGGAATCCGCTTGATCTGGATCTCTTTCTCCCGCCCCAATACTTCCTCCAGCCGTCTTGCTCCGCTGTAAAATCCAATATCTCCGGAAAGGGCCACCGTGATACGCTCCCGCTCAGGGTGGGCATGGATGTAGGATAAGATTTCTTCCGGCTGGTAGGCCGCGTACGTCTCCTGCCCCGGCCGGGCCGCCGCCTCCAGCATCCGCCTGGCCCCGATCAGAAGGTCCGCCTCCTGGCAGGCCTTCCACGCCTCTCTGGTAAAGGCATTGGCCGCCCCAGGGCCAATCCCCGCAAGGGTTACCTGCCAGCAGGGCGTCAGAGATAGTTCTTCTGTCAGAACCCTGCACAGCTGAGGCCACGTGTATCCCGTCTCTTCCAAAGGTTTTTCCACGACCACCAGGCGCACTCCCGTTTCCCTGGCTGCCGCCTGTTTTTCCAGATACCCGCCCGCTCTTCCCGATTCTTTGGTCACCATCCAGCGGATTTCGTACTGGCGCAGCAGCGCCACATTCAATTCCTTAGAAAACGGTCCCTGCATGGCAATGATATGGCTCCCCGGTATCCCCATGGATTCACAGATCTGTAATCCTTCCTGGAACGGCAGGATGCGCACGTATAATCTCTCCTGATAGGCTTCCAGAGCTTGATAGGCTTTCAGTTCCTTGCTTCCCGTGGTCACCAGGACATTTCCGCTGGTTTTTCCAAGGAAGGCGGCCGCTTCCTGGATCGAGGACACATAGACTTCCTCTCCCCCGGCCTTCGTCTCCCGCAGCAGACGCAGATAAGGCATCCCGCGTTTCTTACATGCCTCCCTCAAATTTTCCGTCACTTCTCTGGCATAGGGATGGGTGGCATCGATCACGAGACGGGGCCCCAATTCCTGGATCCACTCCTCCATTTCCGTCTGGTCCATACGTCGGTGTGAGACGGTGAGATTGGGATGTTCTGTCAGCATCTGTTCGCCGTATTCTGTGGCTACGCATACATGGACCTGGATCTGCCTGCGGGTCAGATAGTCTGCGGCGATCCTGCCTTCCGTGGTCCCTCCAAAGATCAGTATCCTAGTCTCTTCCATTTGTCTCTCCCTCATACCGGTAGCCTCTGGGCGTGACCATCCTGCCGCGGATGGGCACCGTCTCCCGGTTTCCAATAAATACCGTGGTAAACATATCCACTTCCGTGTCTCTTAACTCCGCCAGGGAAAGCAGGCGGACCGCCTCTCCCTCCCGGTGGATGTTCCTTGCTATGCCGCACAGCGTTTCCGGCGCTTTATAGCGCAGCAGCAGGTCGCAGGCTTTCTGCAGATGATCCCGGCGCTTATGGCTGGACGGATTATAGAGACACACTGCGAAATCTGCCTCTGCCGCCGCCAAAAGCCGGCGTTCAATGGTTTCCCATGGAGTCAGAAGGTCGCTTAAACTGATCACGCAAAAATCATGGCCCAAAGGCGCTCCCAGCAGGGCTCCCCCGCCAAGGGCTGCCGTCACGCCGGGGATCACTTCGATCTCTATGTCCTCATAGGCTTCCCCCACCTGGTACATGAGTCCCGCCATTCCGTAGACTCCCGCATCGCCGCTGCAGACCATGGCGGTCTTCTTTCCCTTCCTTGCCTCCTCAAAAGCCATGCGGCAGCGTTTTTCTTCCTGCCGCATGGGGGTAGACAGAAATTCTTTTTCCGGAAACTGCTCCCGCAATAGTTCAATATATACAGTATATCCTATGATAACCTGGGAAGCTTCCAAATACTGCTGGGCCTCCCTGGTCATCTGGCCGGGTCCTCCCGGCCCCATTCCGATCACCCATACCTTACTCAAATTCCACACTCCATTCTTGTTCCGCCGCCGCCACCGTCACCGGGCCAAAGGACCGTTTCGCCAGGATCAACGCTCCTTTCTCTCCTGCTGCCCGGACCGCGCTGCGCTCACATACATTGTCCACTCCTGTCACAGATTCCACAAAAGCGGAAGCGGTAAAATCCCCCTGTACCTTCCTTAAATCCTCCGCCCCGTAGACTTGCAGCGGCAGGAAATGTTTCTTACAGTATTCCAATAACCCTGGTTCCTGGGCCTTCCGGTCAATGGTTGCAACCGCTCGGATGCTTTGAGGCCAGATTCCCGCCTGCTGCAGCGCCTGCTCTACGGCGTACGCAATCTCCCCCGCGCCGGCTCCCTTCCGGCAGCCAATGCCAAGGACCACACATTTGGGAATCAGATACAGGATTTTGCCAGTATCAGGGGGCAGCGCCTCCGCAGATACGCCCCCGGAACCTGAAGCGGACGGCTTCCAGATCCCGATGGAAATATCCGACTTTCGACAAAACTTCTCTGCCTCTTCTATATAAGTAACTTCTCCGGGAAGGTTTCCAGAAATACATCCTTTTCCGTTCTGCAGCTGAAGCGTCACTCTCTGCTCCCGCAGGATCTTAGCGGAAATCTCTTTGGCTTTCCCAAGATCCTGGATCCAAAGGCCATTTTTTACCGCGAACACATCTACCGCCCACTTGCCGTTTACATCGGTGGCAGTGGTCAGCACCGCCTCCATAGAAAGGGCTTGTTCCAGCTCACAGGCCAGAGCGTTGGCCCCTCCCATATGGCCGGACAGAATGGGGATACAGTACCGTCCCCCTTCATCCGCCACCAGCACCGCCGGGTCTTTGGCTTTGGACTGTATCCAGGGAGCGATGGCCCGCACCGCGATCCCCGCCGCCCCGATAAAAATAAGGGCTTCCTTTTCCTGAAACTGCCGTCCGGTCCACTGGGAAAGAGGTTCTGTCACAGACCTTTCATCCTGGCTGTTTTTCACCGCTTCCCACACCTGATGTCCCCTAGCCTCCAACGCCTCTTTGACGGTATGGGCCAGGGACTTCCCCCGGCTGGTAAAACTAATGACCGCGATCTTCATCTTGCTTTCCTTTCCGGTATCCGGTGGTAAACTCTGGGTCGTACAGCTTGGACCTCTGGTAATTCTGATGGGTCACCACCTGCCCTACAATGATCAGGGCCGTCTTCGTAATGCCATAAGTCTTGGCCGTTTCTGCCAGTGTTCCTACGGTGCAGAGATAACAGGCCTCTTCCGGCCAGGTTGCCTTGTATACAATGGCCGCCGGGGTATCCGCCTCATATCCCCCCGCCAGCAGTTCCTTCTCCAGATTTTCCAAAAGCCCTGCGCTCAAGAACAGTACCATGGTCGTCTGGTGGGCCGCAAAGGCAGATACCTTCTCCCGCTCAGGAACCGGCGTCCGCCCTTCCATCCGGGTGATCACCACACTCTGGGACAGATCCGGAAGCGTATATTCCAGATTCAGCGCCGCTGCCGCCCCGCAGAAAGAACTGACTCCCGGGCAGGATTCATAGGAAATGCCTTTCTGGTCCAACTGATCCATCTGCTCCCGCACCGCTCCGTAGAGACTGGGATCCCCGGTATGGAGCCGGACGGTATCCAACCCTTCTCCTTCTGCCCGCTCCATGACTTCCAGCACCTCTTCTAAGGTCATATGAGCACTATTATATATCTTACAACACTTTTTTGTTTCTTTTAATAGTTCTGGATTTACCAACGATCCCGCATAAATGACAACGTCCGCCCCTCTTAGCAGCCGCTGCCCTCGCACTGTGATCAGGTCTTCCGCTCCCGGCCCTGCCCCAACGAAATAAATCATTGCTTTTCTCCTTCTCTTACAAATATCAGTGTAAAATATCCGGCATCTTCCGGCAGGTCTTCTGCTCTCTGATAGATCCGCTCCTGTTCCATGCCGCAGTTTTCCACTCCCGTCACCTGGGCGCCGGCAGCTTCCGCTTCTTCCAGGATCTTCTTGACCTTGGGCATTTTTCTGCCTGCCTTCATCAAAACTTTGGTTCCGGGAAGCTTCAATGCTTCCTCAATTTGATAGGAAGCCGGAATGATATGGATTTCCTCTGCTTTCTCCCCCAGGGTGATTCCAAGCCTGGCCGCCGCCGCGCAGAAAGAAGGAATCCCGCTGATGATCCGGGCCTCATAACCCTGTTCCTGAAGACGGCTATGCAGATAAAAATAGGTAGAATACACACAGGGATCTCCCAAAGTCAGAAAGGCTACATCCTTCCCTTCATCCAGCAGGGCACGCAGTTTACGTTCCGCCGCTTCATGGCTTTTTTCCAGCACCTTTGGGTCTTTGGTCATAGGCATCTCAACGCCCGCCAGTTCTTTTTCCTTTAAAAAGGGACAGGCCGCTGCCGCGATTCCATAGGCAGTGGTTTCCTCCGGAATCTTCCCCGGTGCCGCAGCCACCTGGCATTCCTGGATCACCCGGTATGCTTTCAGAGTCAATAATTCTGGATCGCCAGGACCTACTCCGATCCCGTAAAGTATACCTTTCTGTTTCATAAATCCTCCTGTCTGTTCTGGTGCCATTCTTGATATTTTTTTATAAGCCTGTCTGCTTGGCTGCTTTTTCCCAATATGCCATATTGACTGGAAAAAAGGATCACGCCCAGCTCAAGCTTCCCTTCTGTCCGCCGGATCAAATGTTCTTCTGCCCGGTCCACCAGTTCCTGTCCCAGCATAGCCCGCTCTTCTTCCTTACAGATTCCAAGGGCTTCTTCTGTCGTCAGACTCTCCAATATTTGGGAAGCCTTCTCTTCTCCCAAATGGCGGCGCAGAGCCGCTGCCGCCAAAAGCTCCATCCGGCAGTCCGCCCATTTGGAATGGGTGTTCATGATCCCTCCTGCCACCTTGATGAGCTTCCCAATATGTCCCGCCAAGACTAGGCCCTGGAAGCCAAGTTCACAGGCCATATCCATGGTCTGTCCGATGTAATTGCTGCATTTCACCGCTTCTTCTGGATCCATGCCGTAAGTATCTTTCAGAAAATCCAGGCCATAATTCCCCGGCGCCACGATCAAGTATGGACTGCCGCCGGCCCGCTTCACCTTCAGATCCAGACGGATCGTATCGATCAGGGCCTGCTCGCTCATAGGTTCCACAATCCCGCTGGTGCCTAAGACAGAAAGCCCGCCCTGAATCCCCAGTCTGGGATTAAAGGTTTTGGCTGCCAGGCGTTCCCCTTCCGGGATGGAGATCTGGATGGTAAGCCCCTGCTCGTACCCTGCCTTCTCGCAGGCGTCCTTGGCTTCTTTCAAGATCATCTGCCGTGGCACCCGGTTAATGGCAGGACTGCCTACCGGCTGTTCCAGTCCTGGTTTCGTCACTCTTCCCACGCCAGGGCCGCCTTCCAAAACAATGCCAGGCTTCTCGCTTCTCTTAACTTTGCTGTAAATCAGGATTCCATTCGTCACATCCGGGTCGTCACCACTGTCCTTGCGGATGGCGCAGGAAACCTGGATTGGGAGCTCCCGCTCTCCATCTCTTTCGATCTGGATATCTTCCACAGGAAACACCAGTCTGCTGCCGCCAGGAAGTTCCACCTGCACCCTGTTTTCCGCTTCTTTGCCCCGGCCCTGTTCTTCCAGATCAAGGCCGCGAAAAAGCAGCGCCAGAGCCGCTTTCGTGGCCGCCTGGGCACAGGTCCCGGTAGTATACCCTTTTGCAAGCTCTTTCCTTGGCATAAGGAATCGATCTCCCTTCTAAACACATTTACAGAAAACCTAAATAAAAGAAAAAGACTGCCAGCGGCAATCTTTCCATACAATTCACAAAGGCTGGTCTTCCAGCCCTTCTTCCCATGTATCCTCTTGCCCTCACCGTAAGATCATACCATACATACCGGCAGGTATCCTGGCTTGGAGCTAAAACCTACTTCCTGTCCTTCCCGCCAGAAAAACTGACAGTGGTACACAGGGTTCGTCCCTCCATACAGTAGAGTGAGCTGCTGTGGCCTTTCACCACATTCCCTTTTCATCTGCGCAGACAGAACCGGTATGGTAATATTCTATCCGTTTCACTGCAGGCTGTCAATTAGGGACAGGGCTTTTTCAATTGGGGCCGGGGGATTTTTAAAAATCCCCCGGCCCCA
>CABPCP010000020.1 GCA_902406105.1 uncultured Mordavella sp. | reverse complement strand
TTCCATTGTCAAACGAGCAGTGCAGTGTTCCGATATCATCCACTACTTTGACAGTACCTCTTGTCTGATCCTCGACAGGATTCGGATCTCTGCCCATGCTCAGTAACATGATCCGGGTACCGGGAGGATACTCTGTCTGGTACCGTTTGGCCTGCTGGTGCAGGCGTTCCCATTCATTCATCAGCTACATCTCCATTCCTAAATCACTATTTTCTGAATCCATACACTCCGTGTCATCCCAATTATCTTTACGAAGGGCAAAGTTCTCCACAAGCTGTCTGGGCGTTAAAGGAATATTCGCAGGCTGATTTGTGCGCTCAAACCCATCTTCGCTGATTTCAAACCAGCAATGATCGACCTCGGTATCATACTCATCGAATCTCCTTTCCGGCATCCCGACCTGTCTTGGGATAAAATATTCCCCATGTCACAGCAATCAAGAATGCTTTGGATTTGCTCCTTGGATAATTCCCCCTGGATAACGCACTCATTATGAACCTTATAGTTACCTGCATCCCGATATAGATAGCAGATCTTGGTGTTCATGGATATGACCTCCTTTCCTTATAGCTTGTAGGATAGGGGGATTTTTCCCATAAAAAAAGCGACCACTCTCATGGTCGTTCCTACCTTACTCTATACACACTTTTTCTTTCTGTTGTGTTTCCTGTACCTATTCGCCCTCCTTCCTCCACGCAATACACCGCTATACACAGATATAACCCTGCTCCATTTTAGGGTAACCGATATAGATTCTTTCCACATCCTGCCAGTCATCTACAGTGTCAGCCACCAACTCCACATTCCGCAGGCTTTCATCAGCATACTCCTGGGATACCCGGCTGTTATCATCGTTATAATTCAAATCCTCATCGGTATAGGGATCAACCGGCTCCAACTCGAACAATTCTCCGTCTGTTGTATCAGCAATGACTTCAGCTACACGCTCTGTATTTCCGGTAGCTGAAAAATACACGACAAGGGTTTTCCCTTGGGTTCCATCGCCATCTGTCTCTGCCTCGCTGCTTACTTCGGCGCTATCTTCTTCTGTTGTAGCTGCACTGGATTCGTTCTCCGATGCCGCCCCTGTATTTGACTGTGTCTGGCTTTCATCTTGTCCGCTCCCGGCCCCGCATCCAGCCAACATACCGACTATCAGAATACACACTGTCATCAATATAAATCCACGTTTTCTCATAGGGAATGACCTCCTTCATCTAATATGATCTATACTCAACGTAATACACAAATCTTCTCTTTCTCTGTGTACACAGTTCTTTCCACCCTTAAAAATGCTACTCAATACACGCTATACACTCAAAAAACCATACTGTATTTTAGGATATCCGATAAACACTGTGTCATAAGAATCCCAGTTATCCACCGTTGTAGAAACCAGTTCCACATCTCTTTGATCCTCATTCTCGTATTCCTGGGTCACTCGGCTGTCATCGTTAGTCCAGTCCAGATCTTCGTCCGTGTATGGATCTGCCGGCTCCAGTTCAAAAAGGTCGCCTCCTGCCGCATCCGCGATCATATTGGCCGCCTCCTCTGTATTACCAGTAGCGGAATAATAAACCACCAGCACATTTCCAGATCCGGCAGCAGCATCAGATGTATCTTCCGCCTCATCCTGGGGTTCTTCCTGGGCCGTCTGTTCCTGACTGTCCTCCTGGCTGCTCTGCGTATCAGAACCGCAGCCAGCCAGCATACCTGCCGCCAACACGCATGCCGTCATCATTGCCATCAGTTTCTTTCCTTTCATAAATATCACTGCTCCTTTCAGACTTCCTGATCCTAACCTTTCCTCTGTTGCTAGTATATCCGAAAGAAACAGCATATGGAATTATCCATTTGTTATCCAGTAGAAACCCCAGGGTAAATGCCAAATCCACGGTTCTCCGATCACTGAGCCCATTTCCAGTCATTTCCCACGCCTGCGCCTATCTCAAAATGATATTTTGCGATTCCAAGATCCACTTTTGTATAGAAACCGGCCTTTGTTTTGGCCGCCACCTGATCTTCCTTAAGCACAAAATAGAACTTCTGCTGGTTCATGGCCGTAGGCGCAAGCTGGGCCGCTTCTACTCCCGCCCGGAACCACTGGGGCATCTGGCCGTTTACCTGACAGAGTTCTTCCACTTTCTTTACCTTATGGGAAACTCCCTGGTTTACACCATACCCAATGGAAATGACACAGCACAGCTTTTCTCCGGCTTTCACTTCATAAGCCCCCTTGATCTTGCTGTAGGTCATTGCTGCCCAGCAGGAATTCATTCCAAGCCGCTGCTCCAGCAGAACTAGCCTTTCTCCATAATATCCGCAGGTTTCTTCTAATTTCGGCCCTTTCTTTCCAATCAGGGCAATATAATTCTTCACTCCGCTGAACTTACCATAATGTGCCATAAAACCGTCAAACGCTTTCGGTTCATCTGTGACCAGTTGGATGTGAAGGCCGCTCTCTTTATTGCAGGCATCTATCTCCCGCTGAAGTTTCTCTGCCGCCTCTTTTTCTATCCGCTGATCTGTATACTGCCGCACACTATGGCGCTGTTTCATTGCTTCCATGATCTCCATCCTTATTCCTCCATCCTTCAAACAAAAGTTGACAAAAACTATTTTCTCAAAGTAGAATGTGAGATAATCGTATCACATTAACAAAACCGTTACAACGGAATCAACTGATACAAAACCATAGAAAATGTTTCATATTATTCAGGAGGGCATCTATGGATAAACGAAAAGAAGCCAATATGCGGGTTAAAAAAAGCATATCTGAAGCCTTATTCCGCTTGCTGGAAGAAAATCTATGCCCAGCACTTCTATTGAAAGATACCGTTTATACATCTACATAGGAGCTCTGTACAACACCGCGCTTATGTGGCTGAAAAGCGGGAAAAAAGAAAGCATTGACGAGATCACGGATTTGTTCTATCGCTCAGTGTTCCACGGATTCTCCGCCACATAAATACCGACAGGATGATGGCGATATAGTCTGTCAGAGACTGTCCAAGGATCACGCCTTCCAGGCCAAACAGCGCCCGCAGAAGATACAGCAGCGGAATCAGCAGGATCCCCTGTCTCAGCACGGACAGCACCGTGGCCGGAAAGGCATGGCCCACCGACTGCATACAGTTCATATTCACAAAAAGTATCCCGATCACCGGACCGGACAGCATATAGGCCACCAGCATCTCCACACCGTAAGCGATCACTTCCTCATCACTGATAAACAGACGGATGATCGGCTCCCGGAATACAAAATACAATACTGTTGCGGCCACACCTGCCGCCAGGCAGCATTTCTTGGTATAGGATTCCACACCCCGGAACCGCTTAATATTGCCGGAACCATAATTGTATCCCAGAAGGGGCTGTACTCCATTGGCCAGGCCCATTTGGAGAAATGTAATGAACATATTTGCCTTAAACACGATGCCGATAGCAGCCACCGGATCATTGCCATAGACCACCAGAAGCTGGTTCAGCACAATGGTGGACACGCTCATCAGCGCGGAAAAGATTGCTGTGGGAAGACCGGAGGAACAGGTCTTGGTCAGGATGCCCTGTCTGACCGTAAAGTCTCTCCATCGGATGGAAAGCACCCGGCTTTTCTTCAGGAAATACCACAGGTAATAAACGCTTGCCAGCACATTCCCAATGGTAGTCGCAATGGCTGCCCCGGCTGTTCCCTGATCCAGCACAGAAATGAAGATGGGGTCCAGCACGATATTCGCGATGGTTCCGATCATGCTTCCCACCATGGCTTCTTTACTTGCGCCTTCCGCCCGGACGATAAAGCTTGCCGCCGCCGACCAGATGATAAATGGAGCTCCATATGAGATATGGAAGGTATAGCCTCTGGCAAATTCATAAGTTTCCACGTTGGCTCCAAACAATGTCAGGATCGGGTCCATGAAAAGAATCATGACTGCCGCCGCAAGGATGCCCAGAAACAGAGACGCATAGGTCACAAAAGCCGCAGCGTTCTTCGCCCTTTTCTCATCTTTCGCTCCCAGCGCCACAGACAGTACCGCGCTTCCGCCCATTCCCAGCATATTGGCGAACGCCATCAGAAGGATAAAGATCGGGTTCGTCAGACTGACCGCCGCCACCTGGAGCGGATCCCCCGTCTGTCCTACGAAAAAGGTGTCCGCCATATTATAGACCACCGTCACCAGACTGCTGATCACACTGGGCACCGCCATCTTCATGACCGCTTTGGAAATCTTCAGCTCTCCCATCAATTCATGTTCATCCATATTACAATTCCTCCTGTTCCAGATTTTCCAGCATTTTTTTCGTAATCTTCATAAAGATATCCTGCTCTTCCCCAGTGATCCCCCTAAGCAGGATACTTTCAGAACGTTGGATCTCTCTTCTTAGTACGCTGCGGATCTCTTCCGCTTTTTTTGTAAATACGATCTTTTTATACCGCCCGTCCTGCTTGTCGGGCACCCGGACGATCAGCTCTTCCTTTTCCAGATTCTTCAATACTTCTGTCGCCGTGGAAGGCCTTAAGTCAAACTCTTTTTCTATGTCTTTCTGATAGACGCTGCGCTTCTCGCTCTCGATCAGGATATAGTCCAGGATATTCCCTTTTGCTCCGGTGATCCCTATTGTTTCCTGTGCTTTCTGGGATCTGCGCCGCAGACGGTTGGAAATCCGGTTGATCATCTTCCCTGTTTCCATGTTTTCTCCTTCTGTCTCTATCTTTTATTTACTTCGGTTCCTAAGTATTTTAATGCAGATCTGCGCCAATGTCAACAAAAAGAACAGAGGGACTAAGTAAGCCTCAAGTCCTCTCTGTTCTTTCAAACTTTCTGCCCTGTCACTCTTCTCTGCCGTTCCTGTCAGAGTTTTTTTACAAACAACGCCCGGATCGCGTTCAGCACCGCCAGGATCATCACGCCCACATCGGCGAAGATGGCCAGCCACATATTGGCGATTCCCAGAGCCCCAAGGGCCAGGCAGATCAGCTTTACGCCAATAGCAAATACAATGTTCTGATAGACGATCCCCAGGCATTTCCGGGAAATCTTGATCGCCTTAGAGATCTTTATGGGATCATCATCCATCAGAACCACATCCGCCGCCTCAATAGCCGCGTCTGAACCCATGGCTCCCATTGCGATACCGATGTCGGCCCGGCCAAGTACCGGCGCGTCGTTTATGCCGTCTCCCACAAATGCCAGTTTCTCTTTCTCAGATTTGCCGGCGATCAGCTCTTCCACCTTCTCTACTTTGTCGACCGGGAGCAGTTCACTGTATACTTCATCAATCCCAAGTTCTCCCGCCACCTGATCCGCTACCTTATTAATATCCCCCGTCAGCATCACTGTCCTGTCCACACCTGCCGCCTTTAATTCCCGGACAGCCTCCTTGGAATGAGGCTTCAGGACATCCGAGATCAGGATGTGTCCCGCGTAAGTCCCATCGATGGCAATATGGATGATCGTCCCCACACTGCGGCAGTTGATATAAGACACTCCCAGATGTTCCATTAATTTATCATTGCCGGCCGCCACTTCGTGGCCGTCCACTTTCGCCGTCACGCCATTTCCGCTGATTTCCCGGATATCCGTTACACGAGAACGATCGATCTCTTTTCCGTAAGCCTTCTGAATACTCTTGCTGATGGGATGGGAGGAAGCGCTTTCCGCCAGGGCGGCGTACTCGATCAGCTTTTCTTCTTCTATCTCGTTATGATGGACCCCATTCACCTGGAAGACGCCCTGGGTCAGCGTCCCGGTTTTATCAAAGACAACGATCCTGGTCTGGGACAAGGTTTCCAGATAGTTTGACCCTTTCACCAAGACACCCGCATTGCTGGCTCCTCCGATCCCCGCAAAGAAACTTAAGGGGATACTGATCACAAGCGCGCAGGGACAGCTGATCACCAGGAAGGTCAGCGCCCGATAGATCCAGGTATCCCAATCCGCCGGAAGCCCCATACCGGCCATCCGTACCAGCGGCGGAAGGAACGCCAGCGCCAATGCGGCATAACACACCGCCGGCGTATAGATCCTGGCGAATTTGGAGATAAATTCTTCAGATCTGGACTTGCGGGAACTGGCGTTCTCTACCAAATCCAGGATCTTAGAAACCGTAGACTCTCCAAATTCTTTCGTTGTCCTCACCTTCAATACGCCTGTCATATTGATGCAGCCGCTGATGATCTCATCCCCGGCGGAAGCATCTCTTGGAAGGCTCTCGCCTGTAAGCGCGCTGGTATTTAAAGTGGTGGTCCCTTCCACGATGATTCCGTCAATGGGCACCTTCTCTCCCGGCTGTACCACGATCACCGTGCCGATCTCCACTTCGTCCGGATCTATCTTTTCCAATTTCCCATCACACTCCACATTGGCGTAATCCGGCCGGATATCCATCAGCTCACTGATGTTGCGCCGGCTTTTTCCTACCGCGTAACTCTGGAACAGTTCTCCAACCTGATAGAACAGCATGACCGCGATGGCTTCCGTGTAGTCCCCATTCTGCTCGTAAAGAGCGATGGCGATCGCGCCTGCCGTGGACACGGCCATCAGAAAATTTTCGTCAAATACCTGCCGGTTGCGGATTCCCTTCAAAGCCTTTAATAAAATATCATACCCAATGATCAGATAGGGAATCAGATATAATCCCAGTTTTGCCAGCCCTGTGACCGGGACAAAATTCAGCCCCACCAGAAGGGCCGCCGCTGTCAGGATACGTGCCAGCATCTTTTTCTGCTTTTTGTTCATGTCTTTTCTCCCACAATAATTTAATATATGCTTAATAGTTTATTTATTATTTCTGGAAGAGCACCCTCAGAAGATGGCTCTTCATCTTCCAGGGTGCGCCGCATTTTCTATCGGATCAGAGATAGATCTCACAGTCGTCTTCTACTTTCTTACAGTTTTTCAATACTTCCTTCATGACTGCCTTTGGCTCCTGTCCTTCTTCGAATTCCACGATCATCTTGAGCATCATGAAGTTAACGGTGGCATCTTTAACACCTGCTGTATTTTTCGCCGCCTCTTCCATCTTATTCGCGCAGTTTGCACAGTCCACGTCAATCTTATATGTCTTCTTCATTTCCTCTTCTCCTTCTTTGAATGATAACTTTTTAATAATTAAGTATTTGTTTAATTGTTGATTCCATTATATGCACGTACAGAGGAAAAGTCAATACCTTTTTGATCTCTTTTTTAGTTGCATAGTTTCCAGACCTATACTAGAATAATTTATAAGATGCCAGGGTCTAAAGGCATAGCGGATTCTTTTGATCCAGCATCATCTATAAAGGAGGTCGTGCTTAATGACAGACAAGAAATTACCTCATGATCACGGACAGAAAATCGAACGGGAACTGGAACATATGCCTGGCACAGAGGCATTTCAGACGGTAGCAGACATCTTCAAGCAGATGGGCGACGGAAGCCGTGTGCGTATCTTTTGGCTTCTCTGCCACTGCGAAGAATGTGTCATCAACATTTCTTCTATGGTGGACATGAGCAGTCCCGCAGTCTCCCACCATCTCAGACAGCTAAAGACCAGCGGTCTGATCACCAGCCGCAGAGAGGGCAAAGAGGTCTATTATAAAGCGGCCGAAACACAGCAGGCGCAGCTTCTGCATCATGTGATCGAGCAGGTCATGGAGATTGCCTGTCCTTCCGCGTAAGCCGCGCCTGATTATTTTATAGATTCAATGACCGCTTTGTTCAGCGGTTCAGGATTTCCATGAATTCTTCCCCGGTGATCGTCTCTCTCTCATACAGGAAGCGCGCCAGTTCGTCCAATTTTTCTTTATTTTCCATCAGGATCATACCGGCTTTTTCATGTTGTTTCTTTACCAGTCCAATAACCTGGCGGTCGATTTCCGCCTGTGTCTCAGCCGCGCACGCTAAAGACGCATCGCCGCCCAGATATTGATTGTTCACTGTTTCCAGGGCCACCATATCAAAATCCTTACTCATACCATACCGCGAGATCATTCCCCTGGCCAGTTTGGTGGCCTGTTCGATATCATTGGAAGCGCCCGTGGTAATGGTTCCAAATACCAATTCCTCTGCCGCCCTGCCTCCGGTCAGGGTAGCGATCTTATTCTCCAGCTCTTCTTTGGACATCAGATAGTGATTGCCCTCGTCCACCTGCATGGTATACCCAAGAGCTCCTGAAGTCCTTGGGATAATGGTGATCTTCTGCACAGGCGCCGAATGGTTCTGCCTCGCGGCCACCAGAGCATGTCCTACTTCATGATAAGCAACCGTCCATTTTTCTCTATCTGTAAGAATGGCGTTCTTTTTCTGATATCCCGCGATCACCGTCTCTATACTCTCTTCCATGTCTGCTTCTGTGGCAAAACGCCGTCCGTCCCGGACCGCCCGCAGGGCCGCTTCATTTACGATATTAGCAAGCTCCGCTCCGGATGCTCCTGAAGCCATACGGGCAATCTTCCCAAAGTCCACATCGTCCGCTGCTTTGATCTTCTTCGCATGTACTCTCAAGATTTCTTCCCGGCCTTTCAGATCCGGCAGTTCCACTGGAACCCGGCGGTCAAATCTTCCCGGGCGGGTCAGCGCCGGATCAAGTGCCTCCGGCCGGTTGGTAGCCGCAAGGATGATGACTCCCGCATTGCCTTCGAAACCATCCATCTCTGTCAGAAGCTGATTTAAAGTCTGTTCCCGCTCATCATTTCCTCCATACTGACCGTCTCTCTTCTTTCCAATGGCATCGATCTCATCAATAAATACAATGCATGGGGCTTTTTCTTCCGCCTGCTTAAAAAGATCCCGGACTTTAGAAGCCCCCATTCCTACAAACATTTCTACAAACTCAGATCCAGAGATAGAGAAAAACGGCACATTCGCTTCTCCTGCCACGGCTTTGGCCAGCATCGTCTTCCCGGTTCCGGGAGGGCCTACCAGCAGGATTCCCTTGGGCATAGACGCTCCGATCTCCTTATATTTCTTGGGGTCGTGCAGGTATTCTACGATCTCCGACAGATTTTCCTTTGCCTCATCCTCTCCCGCCACATCGGAAAATTTGATTCCGTCCGAAGACTTCACATAGATCTTGGCATTGGATTTTCCCATACCAAACATCATAGAATTCTTTCCGCCCGCGTTTTTCATCAATCTACTGGACATATACTGACCAAGCGCGATAAAGATCACAATAGGAAGGACCCAGGACAGCAGAAAACTGGTCAATGGCGACATCTGTTCAATAATCTCACTGGCAAACTCCGCATGCGCATCATGAAGACGGTCCACCAGACCCGGATCATCCATCACACCGGTCTTATAAACATGTTTCTCTTCCTTATCCGTAAACAGGATTTGGTTCTCTTGGATCTCTACCCGGCCAATTTCCTGATTTTCCGTCATATCCATAAAGGTGTCATACCCTACTTCTTCAACAGAACGCTGGGCTGCCCATGGCATGAACAAAAGATTAAAAAGCAGGAGAACCAGAATCACGATCCCATAATAATAATAGAGTGGTTTTTTCGGTTTTTTTATCTCTTGCATCCAATTCCTCCTATTCAGCTATGCCGGATGTCTTTCTTTCCATAATCGATCCGCCGTTGGTTTCCAGTTATCCGCGTATGGCTCACACTTATCGCAAAGATGATCAGCTGTCTCCGGATCCTGATAATCCGTATTGACTGCTCCTGTCTCTTTTACCAGCGCCCGCAGCCGTTCTGGGTTCTCCAGCATAGGGCAGGGCCGCAGATGGTTGCTGTTAAAGGGCTGGTTATCATGATACGCTTGGAAGATCGGGCTTTTCAATGCTTCCAAAAGGGTACAGTCATGGATGTTCACATTGGAATAGTGGATAAATACACAAGGTTCCACAGCCCCTTTTGCGTTAATATGCAGATAACGCCTCCCTCCGGCGATGCAGCCGCCTACATACTCGCCGTCATTCTGGAAGTCCATGCCAAAGATTGGTTTGGTCTGACGGTAATGGCGGATCCTGCGGTACATCTCTTCTCTTTGCTCCGGTGTGGGGAGCAGTTCCGGCGCGGCCGCGTTTCCTACCGGCATATAATGGAAATACCAGATGAACAAAGCCCCGTTTTCGATGATCATATCATAGAATTTTTCGCTGCTGATGTCTTCAAAATTCTTGCTGGTATAGCAGGCAGAGATTCCAAAAGGCAGTTTATTTTTTTTCAAAAGTTCCATCGCATGGGTTACCTTCTGGTAAACGCCCGCTCCTCTTCTTCCATCGTTGGCTTCTTCAAATCCTTCCAGACTGATGGCTGGGACGAAATTCTTTACCCGGAGCATCTCCTGACAGAACGCATCGTCGATCAACGTGCCGTTAGTAAAAGCCAGGAACTCACAATCCGGATGCATCTCGCACAGGCGGATCAGATCTTTCTTGCGTACCATTGGTTCTCCGCCTGTGTAAATATACATATAGGTTCCCATTTCCTTGCCCTGTCGGATGATCGAATCGATGGTCTCCAGGCTTAAGTTCAGCTTATGTCCATACTCTGCCGCCCAACACCCCGTACAGCGCAGGTTGCAGGCCGAAGTCGGATCCAGAAGAATGGCCCATGGCACATTGCAGTTATTCTTTTCCGCTGTCTCTTCCTGGAGAGCGCTTCCTTTTAAGCTGGCATTCAGGATAAAGTTTTCAAAAAAAGTTTCCCGCACACCCGGGTCCAATTCATACAATCTCAGGATCAACTGATACCAGTTCCCCTTCTCTTCAATTCCTTTCCGGATAGCGCGGCGCTGGCTTTCATACCATCCCTCCGGCGAAAACCGGTCCACCAGTTCCATTAATTTAGGAATATTCTCTTCTGGATTTTTTTCCAGATAATGCAACGCCTGTTTAATTCCAAAATCTTTTAAACTCTTTGGTATCGTCATGATTATAAAACTCCTTTCTCCCGTGGTATTCCCCGTTTGAAATAAAGAATCCCTTTTTTCAACTCTATTTTATGAGCAGAATTTCAAAAAATCACCGGACATTCACGGCACAATGGGAAAAATTCCGACAAATTCAGAAAGTGTTACATTTTTGGACAGATCTTCCGATTTGTCCCTTTTTTCACAGATCACCCGTGAGTATACTGAGAAATAGATGAGAAAGGATAACAGCAGAAAGGTGGAAGAAACATGGAACACACAATTTCTTCATCCTTGATTGAAACATTTGTGCGGGAAAAAGTCGTCACATTAAAAGAGAACCCGGAACGCGCCAGCAGAAATATGGTGGATCTGGCGCTTCATTTTTCCAAGGACGGATTTCAGAAAAATTTTCTTAAAATTGCCCAGCGGATGCTGCAGGATGAGAACAGCGGATATTACCGCTTGATCCGGGATGTTTTCACCCACGTTGCTTCCGAACATCTTGTCACTTTTGGAATGAATCTTGGCTACCATAGTTTTACCAAGGGCGCAAAGCAGATCCGGCAGGAAGAGGCCGATCTGGGATTTCACATTCCCTGGTCCATCGCTCTGCTTGCTGATGGAAAAATCTGGGAATCGGACTCCCCCTCTTACCGTTCTCTATTCCAACAGGGACAGAATCTTGGCATCTATACCTGGCTGCTGCTCTCCCAAAGGAATCCGGAACAGCTCCTGCCACTGATCCAGGAAACGAAGGACTGCGCTTTCTTTCTCTTCTGTTCCCCCGAAAGTATTACAGATTCTTTTCTGGAAAGCGCTGTTTCTATCAACAATCTGATGGTGTCTGTAGAGTACGGCGCCGCCGCCCCGCATGCCTGCGGCCTCCTGCGGGACAGGGAAATGCTCTACTCTCTCTATGTGCCTTATAACGAGGAGGATATCCCCGATCTGAAAAAGGGAGATTTCTTATGGGATCTATCAGAGCTTTACCCCGCTTTCGCTTTCCTTCTGCCGCGGCAAGTTTCTCCAAAGCTTTCGGAAGAACTTTATCAATTTATTTTGGAAACGCGGAATCAGCTTGAATGTCGGACGGTTCCTTTAGAAGCCCATGATTGGGACCGGATCGATCAGATTTTCTCTGGAAACTCATTGGCGGTCTTTTTCAACCAGCGAGGGGATCTTTTTTCCAGAGACGGATTTCTATATCCGGATTCTATGAATTTCCACCAGGCTCCTCTGCGTCAGATCCTAAGAAATATGAGCCGCGCCTGAGGATATGTCTATCAGTCAAAAAAAGCAGGAGGCAGTACAATTTTCTTGTATTGCTTCCTGCTTTTTACAAATCCAGTTCTTCGTCATTGACCGCGTATTCTGCGATGGCTTTCACTGAACAGCGAAGCATGGTGACAAATTCATCCGGCTTCGCGCAGTCTTTATCCGCAAGCCATCGTTCAATGGAGCCAAGAAACGCATCCGTATAAAAATTGATCTGGAATTCCAAATATACCGGATCCGTCAAGATCTTTTCTAAAAAATCACGCAGGGCAGACTTAAGGAGCATCCGGAAATGTTCGACAAAGGAATTCTGGCCTTCAATCTGCAGCGCTCTTCGATAAAAAGATCTATTCTCATAAAAGTACTCGCACAAAACCTCCATGAATTCCCAGGGCCGTCTCTCTTCCTGCGTATTTGCTATAGAAAAAAATTCCACGTCAAAAATCCAGTTTACCAGATCATACTTGTCACGAAAGTGATAGTAGAAGCTCTTTCGATTCATCTCACAGCGCTCGCAGATATCGGATACACTGATCTTAGAAAAAGGCATCTGCTCCATCAATTCTTTGAGCGCAGAAGCCAGCGCCCGCTTTGTAATGTTGGAATCTGCCACGTCTAGCTCTCTCCTTTCTGTGATGTCAGATGATCAGCATAGCGTCCCCAAAAGAGAAAAACCGGTATCTCTCCCGCACCGCCTCCTCATAAGCGGCCAATACATGCTCTCTCCCCGCAAGAGCTGATACCAGCATGATCAGCGTGGATTCCGGAAGATGGAAATTCGTGATCAGTCCATCCAAAATCTTGAACCAGTAACCCGGATAAATGAAAATATCCGTCCATCCGCTGCAAGCCTTCAAGTGTCCCGTTTCATCCGCCGCGGACTCTACCGTCCGGCAGCTGGTAGTCCCCACACAGATCACCCGGTGGCCGCTGTCCTTCGCCTGGTTGATCTTCCGGGCCGCCTCTTCCTCGATCTGGTAGAATTCCGAGTGCATATGGTGGTTGGTGATCTCTTCCACTTTCACTGGGCGGAAGGTTCCAAGCCCTACATGGAGGGTCACATGGGCAATCTGGATTCCTTTCTTCTCGATCTGTTCCAGCAGCTCCGGCGTAAAATGCAGTCCAGCGGTAGGCGCCGCCGCGGAACCGGAATGTTCTGCGTACACGGTATTGTACCGGTCCTTATCTTTCAACTGGTGGGTGATATAGGGAGGCAGAGGCATCTGGCCCAACTGGTCCAGGATTTCCTCAAAAATCCCATCGTATGTAAATTGGATCAAGCGATTGCCTTCTTCTACGATATCCACTACTTCCCCTGTGAGAAGGCCGTCCCCAAAACTGATCTTTGTGCCCAATTTTGCCTTTTTCCCTGGTTTTACCAGGGTTTCCCATATGTTATTTTCTTTCCGTTTCAGAAGAAGGATCTCGATCTTGGCGCCGGTACCTTCTTTTGCCCCGATCAGCCGGGCCGGTATGACCTTTGTGTCATTAATGACCAGACAGTCTCCTTCTTCCAGGAAATCCGCGATCTCCCGAAACCCATGATGGGAAACAGCCCCAGACTTCTTATCTAACACAAGAAGTCTGGAGCTGGAGCGATCTTCCAAAGGATCCTGGGCGATCAGTTCCTGGGGCAGTTCATAATAAAAATCCTGTCGTTTCATGTATCCAAAGTCCCTTCTTTATGGTGTCAGCGCTCTAAGCTCACACCGTCTCGTCATTTCAGCTTTCGCTTGTCTCTCCCCGGCCTTTCTCCTCATTTTCTCTTGCAGGCGCCGCCTCCGGCGCTGGAGGATTTCCCGGCATCGGATTCATCCCCTGGGGCGGTACCGGACCGTTCCCCGGCATCGGATTCATCCCCTGGGGCGGTACTGGGCCGTTTCCCGGCATTGGATTCATCCCCTGGGGCGGTACTGGGCCGTTTCCCGGCATTGGATTCATCCCTTGGGCAGGCGCTTGATATACAGGGTAGACTTTGATGCGTTTCGCATAGATGACTCTTGTATCACAAAGCATATCATGAAATCCTCTTTTTTGTCCATCCCATCCTGCCACCATATAGCCAATCCCTACTGAAAGTCCGCACAGAAACCGGCCTACAGTTTCCCGATATACAATATCCAAAAGCCGGAGACTTCCTCCTTCCTGAGCGCTGACCACCCGCAGGTTCATAGCCTTCTTCCCAAGGGTGGTCCCGGTCAGCCAGGTGCATAAGATAAAATACAGCACCTGGAAGATATACAGAAGGATATCTTTTAATGTATAATGAAAAAGGATATTTCCTCCAAGGACCGTTCCTTCCAGCAGAGCCATAATCCCTGACAGAAAAAGCCGCACCGCCAGAAGCGCCAGGAATACGACTGCGCTGTCAATACAGTAAGCGGCCAGCCGTACCCAGAATCCCGCATAGGTCAGTTCTGTATTACTGTAATTGTTCCGCATAATACATGGGCACCCCGCTTTCCATCTCAGCCGCGGTCTCTGTCAATATCTGAGCCTCGGATTTTGGCACCAGGTCTTTGATTTCAGCCAGCAGAGAACTCAGCATATCAGAAGTACTCTCTAATTCATAGAATTCGTCTACCCCAAGCTCTTCACTCATAGCTTCCTTCATATCCTCATATAACGCGATCTCATCGATCAATCCATTTTCCTTGGCCTGTTTTGCCGTATAGGTCCTGCCGTCTGCCAAGGCTCTTACCGCATCTGCCGACATTCCCCTGCCTTCCGACACGATCTCCACAAACCGGGAGTAATATTCGTCCACCTGCTCCTGGTAGATTGCGATCTGCTCGTCTGTAAGCTGGGAACTGTCTTTATTCTCTCCGCTGGTAATGCTGACATAGCGGATACCCAATTTTTCATATAATCCTGTCAGATCATACCCGGACATGATCACACCAATGGAACCAGTCACCGTATTGGGATTGGCGTAGATCTTATCTGCCGCCACAGAAGTCATATAACCGCCGGATGCGGCATAGTGGCTCATATAATCCCAGATAGGGCGGCCTGTGGTCTCTTTATACTCTGTCAGTTTCAGGTATAATTCTTCCGACTCATAGACCGTTCCGCCGGGAGAGTCCACATAGAGCAGAATCCCTTTATTGTTGGGATCCGCCATCAGCCGGTCGATATACTCCATGGTGGTGGTATGCTGGTACCCTTCCGCCGCTGCGAAAAGACTGGTAGATTCCGTTTGCTCCTGGATCGTCCCCTCCACTTTCACAACAGCGATATAATCGCTCATAGGCGCGTTAAATTCATAGTTGCCGGTAAGCATGTTTCCTACACTTTGGTCCACAAGCTTCTGTGAGAAAGCGTTCGTCAGTACGCTGGATACTCCCACGGCAATAAACAGGACCGCCGCCACTACAAGACCAATGATCTGCTTTTTCTTCATCATTTTCTCCTTCTGTATGTTTCCCTATTTACGAAGTTCAATTCCAAGACTCTCCAGCGCTTTTAAGATCCGGTCCATAGCCTCTGTCACTTCCGCGTCTTCCAGAGTCTTGTCTTTAGCCCTAAATACGATCGAGTATGCCAGTGATTTGTATCCGGCCTTGATCTGGGCGCCTTCGTACAAATCGAACAGATGATAGCTTTCCAGATAAGCGCCTCCCTTTTTCTCAATGATCTCTTCTATCTGTCCTGCCAGGATCTCACGAGGCATCACCATGCTGATATCCCTGGTCACTGCCGGGAATCTGGCGATCCCTGTGTATTTCCGGTCATAAGAAGCCCGTGCGGTCACTTCCGGCATATCGATCACCGCAACGTATGCCTTCGTTCCTATGCCGTACGCATCCGCCACGTCTGGATGGACCTCTCCCAAATATCCCATCAAGGCTCCGTCATAATAGATATCCGCCTGGCGTCCCGGATGGAGATATGGTCTGTCCCCATTTGGATCGTAAGTCTTCTTCCCATTCAACCCTACTTTATCAAAGAATTCTTCCACTACGCCTTTCATACTGAAGAAATCTCCTTCTCCGTACATTCCAAGCGTAAACTGCATCCGCTCCTCCGGAAGTTCGGTAAGCGGAAGCGCTTTTGGAAGATATATATTTCCCAGCTCGTACAGCCGCACATCTTTATTTCGCCGGTTATAATTGGTAGCCAGAGAAGTCAGCATCCCGTTAAGCGGAAGAGTCCTCATGATGCTGTAGTCTTCTCCCAGCGGATTTAAGATGTCTACCGTCACGCGAAGCGGTGAATCCTCCGGAATCCTCAGCTTATCAAATACTTTCGGGCTCTCGAAAGAATACACCATACCTTGGCTGAATCCGCAGAATTCCGCGATTTCACGGGCTGTCTGCTCAACCTGCAGTTTGAAGGAGAGTTTTCCCATAGTAGATTCTCCGTCTGGAAGCGTTGTCGGGATATTATCGTAGCCGTAGAATCTGGCCACCTCTTCTGCCAAGTCAGCCATACACAGCAAGTCCTGACGGAAGGTGGGTACGATCACTTCGCGGGAAGCCTCATCGTATCCAAGATCGATCTTGGCAAAATAAGCAAGCATATCTGCCTCGGGAATCTCTGTTCCGAGCAGGCGATTGATAGCTTCCGGATCAAATGGGACTCTGACCGGTTTTCTTTCTGACGCATATACGTCTACCATCCCGCCTACAACTTCTCCGGCTCCCAGTTCCTCTATCAACTGGCATGCCCGGTCAATAGCTTCCTGGGCATTATTGGGATCCAGACCTTTTTCAAATTTACCGGAAGCATCGGTACGCAGACCAATCTTCTTACTGGATTTGCGGATGTTGGTACCGTCAAAGCAGGCCGCCTCGAACAGCATGGTTTTTACATCGTCCGTGATCATGGAATTCTCGCCTCCCATGATTCCCGCAATGCCAATGGCCTTCTCGCCGTCGCAGATCATCAGCACCGACTCGTCCATTTCCCTCTCCTGGCCGTCCAGGGTGGTGAATTTTTCTCCGTTTTCCGCCGTTTTTACCACAATCTCCCGGCCCGCGATGGTATCCAGATCATAGGCGTGCATCGGCTGTCCGTATTCCTCCATCACATAGTTGGTAATATCTACCAGGTTGTTGATCGAACGGATACCTACAGACGCCAGCCTTCTTTTCATCCATTCCGGGGATGGGCCGATCTTAATATTTTTCACTACCCTTGCGCAGTATCTTGGACACAACGTTGGATTTTCCACCGTTACTTTGACATAGTCATTTACATCCTCGTCATTTCCGGTCTTTGTGACCACCGGCGGATGAAACTCTCTGCCAAAGGTCGCCGCGGCTTCGCGGGCGATTCCCACAACACTGAAACAGTCCACCCGGTTTGAAGTCACCTCATATTCAAACACCACATCGTTTAAGCCCAGCACTTCCACCGCGTCTGCGCCAACTTCCGTATCCTCCGGGAAAATATAGATTCCCTCTTCCGGCGCCTCCGGATACATCTCCCGGCTGGAACCCAGTTCTTCGATGGAGCACATCATGCCGCAGCTCTCTACGCCTCTTAGTTTGCCTTTCTTGATCTTGATACCGCCGGCCACACGGCTGCCCGGCTCATGGCCGCCAGCCACACGGCCTCCCTCCAGGACTACCGGCACCTTATCGCCCTCGTGCACGTTAGGCGCCCCTGTGACGATCTGGATGGTCTCCGTGCCAATATTCACCTGACAGATGATCAGTTTATCCGCATCCGGATGCTTCTCAATCTTGTCAATCTGTCCCACTACGATCTTCTCCAGATCCGCATCCAGGGCCTCATAGCCCTCCACCTTCGTTCCAGACAGCGTCATCGCGTCGGTATACTCCTGCGCGGTAACGTCAAGATCCGGAACATAAGCCTTTATCCATGATAATGATGTATTCATTTTGTTCTCCTTTCTTTTCAATTCGGGACGTAGTAAACTTTCAAAAGGCTACGTCCCAAATTGACTTTTACCCTGTACCTTTTTGCGTTTTGGGGTGTACCCAATTAGAATTGTTTCAAAAACCGGATATCGTTTTCATACAAAAGCCGCATATCATCGATTTCGTATTTCAGCAGCGCGATCCGTTCCAGGCCCACGCCAAACGCGAATCCTGTATATTCTTCCGGATCGATGCCGCACATTTCCAGCACGTGCGGATGTACCACTCCGCAGCCTAAGATTTCGATCCAGCCGGTGCCTTTACAGAACCGGCACCCTTTGCCGCCGCATTTGAAGCAGCTTACGTCTACTTCCGCGCTTGGTTCGGTGAACGGGAAATGGTGCGGACGGAATTTGGTCTTGGTTTCCGGTCCGAATAATTCTTTGGCAAATACTTCCAGGGTCCCTTTCAGATCTGCAAAGGATATATTTTTGTCTACTACCAATCCTTCAATCTGGTGGAAAGACGGAGAATGTGTGGCGTCTACCTCATCGGAACGGAATACTCTTCCGGGGGAGATCACACGGATCGGCAGTTTGCCCTGCTCCATGATACGGGCCTGCACCGGTGATGTCTGGGTCCGCAGCACGATCTCTTTGTTGACATAGAAGGTGTCCTGCTCGTCTTTTGCCGGATGCCCTTCCGGAATATTCAGTTTCTCAAAGTTATAAAGATCATACTCCACTTCCGGTCCTTCTACCACTTCGTAGCCCATGCCCACGAAGATCCGCTCCACTTCTTCCAGCGCGATGGTATTGGGATGGCGGTGTCCTACCATATTCTTCTTCGCCGGAAGGGTAACATCGATCACTTCCTGCTTCATCTTCTCTTCCCGGATCGCCCGATCCATCTTCTTCTTGCTTTCTTCCAGCGCCGCCTCGATCTCAGCCCGTGCTTCATTTACCATCTGGCCGATCTTGGGACGGTCCTCCGCCGCCACATCTTTCATACTTTTTAAGACGGCGGTCAATTCCCCTTTCTTACCGAGGAACTTCACCCGCACGTCATTTAGTTTCTCCGGTACATCTGCCGTCCGGATCGCTTTTAACGCTTCTTCCCTAATGTTTTGTAATTTTTCCTTCATCGTCTTCTCCCTTTCTATTTTTTACATTCCGCCAGGGATGGCTTTATTACGGAAAAACAGCTCAGGCCGCTCCGCCCCATTTTCATGAAATAAAAAAACCTCATCCCTGAAAAGGGACGAGGTCATCACCCGCGGTACCACCCTGATTCCTGCACATGTCCTATGTGCAGACACTCATTCCATGCGTAACGTGCATCATACGTCGCTTCCTACTCTTTTCTTTACAAAGATATTTCAAAAGCGCGGCTTACGTGGGAAATTCAATCGCCGTCTGAACCTAAGGAAACTTCCAGCCAATGATTTCCTCTCTCTTTTGGGAAACGGGTCTCTACTGACACGGTCACAGCCTTTCTTGATCTTCTGGTCTTTTCTTATTGTAACATAAGTTTTTCGGATGTCAAGGAAAATCCGTCCACAGCGCAGCCGCCATTTTTCAGAACGTGTCCAGATCATCCTCATACTTATGAGTAGCCACATATTTCAGATAGTCGATCGCCTCTTTCACCGGCGGAATACACAGAACAATAAATGTGATCAGCGCTTCCGCCCCGATATAGCCGATACAGTAGACCAATCCGTACTGGATATTTGCCGCCACCGATTCCTGATGCATATAGTAGAACCAGATGCAATTCCACACACTTTCGAGATACCTTAAAAGAACCGCAAGCAGATAGCCTTTCTGAAGCCCATGCTTTTTATCTGCCAGAAAACCGCCGAACCCAAGAAGCCCATACCCCAGGATATAATCCCACAGTTCCGGCACATTTACGATCATGGGATAGTCCAGAAAATATTTCAACGCTCCATACAGGAAGGCTGCCGCCACTCCCGTCCAGCCGCCGTAGAAATATCCCACCAGATAGATCACCAGCATACTCAGGTACGTTACCTCTCCGCCTTCCGCCAGCCGCAGGGGCTTCATATAAGACAGGATCAGGGACACTCCTATCAGGATCAAAATCCAAAGCCATTTTCGATTCCAAAGATAACCTTCTTTTTTCCCCATCATCGATCCTTTCTCCCCGCGATCTCTGTCAGACGTTTCTTCCTTACGTGAAAATGTTTCTTATAGAGGATATACCATACCAGGAAGATCAAGCCGCCTCCGCCTAAGACCATCACATCAAAGGTGCTGGAAGCGGATTCCACCGGGATGCCGAAATTTGCGTAAAACCGGCTCAGCAGATCCACTACATAGCTCTGCACCTGGATCACCGCAAGGATGATGGCCGCCACATTGATGATCCAGCCATTTTTGCGTTCTATCTGGGCATTTTTCACGTCTACGATATGTTCCAGGAAATCCTGCTGTTCATAATAATTTCTGCGCAGCTCATCGTTGTCAAAGGCCCGCCGGATCTGGTCCGCCTCCCGCTGGGTCCCGTAATAACGGAAGTTCTGATTCTGCCAGAATTTGACCGTCTTCGCGTAATCCCGGTAAAGCTGATTGATATATTGATAGGATACATCCCCTTCATTGGCAAGGGCATTGGACACTTTGATCGGCATCTTATTCAAAGCGGTATTCTGGAAGATCACCAGCTCCGCGATAAACGCGTAAGTGGCCGTCAGTTCGATCCGCTCTTTCAGCGGAAATGTCTCAAAATTTTTCAGGATCATCGCCACCACATCTTCCGACATGTAAGCCTCATAATAATCGTAAATAGCCCGGTCATCCTCCGCCATCTTCTTTAACTCGGAATAAGAGATATGGAAATCCTGGTGCATACTGTTGTATGCTTCCGCCGTCAGGATGTTATAGAACTCCCCTTCATTCTCCGGTTTTCCCGACATACACAGAAGCGTCTTTCCTTTTCCGCAGGACAGCAGGCCAAACTCACGCTTCAGATAATCATTCAGCTTCTGGTATTGATAGAAGCCTTTCTTGTCTTTATCCTCCGGCCTCCGGATTCTGAGATATCCGTGGCTTAACTGGTCCTCTAGCTGTGAGGTGGAATACCGGCAGCCCGGCAGGAACAGCATCAGCACATACATATGGGAAGCCGGATGGGCGAACAGAGATATATACACCTCTTCTTCTCCTGCAATATAAGGTCTTACGGTCGGATCATCTTCATCCTCATACTCATCCAGTGTATGCAGAAATTGAAACTTTCCGATATAAACCCTCTTTAATTCGCTGGCAATATCATTTTGATATTCATAATCCAGGCAGTCATCCAGAGCGTTTAGCAGCCATCTGGCTTTATCCGGGATCTCCCGACCGCGGGTTCCTGCCTGAGCGGGATCTAAAAGCTTCTGAATCCGGGTATTTCTCACATTATCCGCGTAAGGGAGAAACAGATATGCGTCTTCTTTATGGGTTTTAAAATAGAGGTCATTTTTCAAAAGCTTCCGCAGATAAGGCCCATCACACAGATAGACCTTATTTCCATCTTCAATCTCCCGGTAAAGGCGGAACATCCGGCTCCTTAAGAACTTCTGCCCACCCTCAGAGACTGCCGTCCCCGCAAGGCCGCTAATGGCAAATCCTTCTGACTCCAGACCGTTCAGATAGTCTATGAAGCCCCGGGTAAGCGTTATAATAACCTGCTTGTCCTTCCGGTACTCTGGGAGTACAGCTACAGAGATGATAAAAAGATGATTCTCCTTCTGCCTGCTGTAATCCGCCATCTCCTCCGGCAGGATGTCGTCGTCCCGGATCTTCATGCCGGTCTCTACGATCTCATCCCAAAGTGTTTCTCCCACCGGGAAGAAATTGATATACCCTGCCGTATTCTCCCCATCCATAACGCACACAAAACTTCTGGGATTCCGGTCGTACCTGGCCTCCATTTTCGAAAGCTCGCCCACATACTCCTGCTCATAGCAGATCCGGTCGATCTCCATGATTTTGGGGAGGAACTCCCTCCCCATATCTTCTCCTTTTAGAATTTTATAGCCCAT
Organism: uncultured Mordavella sp.; assembly: GCA_902406105.1. Taxonomy (GTDB): domain Bacteria; phylum Bacillota; class Clostridia; order Lachnospirales; family Lachnospiraceae; genus Massilistercora. Next base: position 24,772 of record CABPCP010000020.1, on the reverse strand, counting down.
ACTCTACTCCAAAAGCTTAATCTGCCTTCAGTTCTTTCCAAAGCTCATTCATCAGTTCCGTTGTCGCTTCATCTGTCTGTACGCAGACTTCGCAATTAGCCGTGGCATCGTCCGCCGGTACCAAAGCCTCGTCTGCCCTCTCTTCATCGCTCAGACTCTCTACCACCGCATCGTTTGGCGTAGAATAATAAATATACTCAAAGTTGATCTTCGCCACATCTTCCCTGCACAGGAAATCCAGGAACTGCTGCGCCGCATCTACATTGTCGCAGTTCTTGGTCACACACCAGGAATCCAGCCATACGTTAGAGCCTTCTTTGGGGATCACATATGCCAGATCTTCATTATACTGATTTCCCAGATACGCTTCCCCGGAATATACAACCGCCATGGTGGCGTTCCCTGCTACAACCTCATCTCTGGCCTCGTCCACCAGATATGCCTGCACGTCCGGTTTCTGTTTTACCAGAAGATCCTGGGCCTCCCGGATCTCCGCCTCATTCTCGGTATTGATCGAATAGCCCAGATACTTCAGGGCCACCATATAAGTGTCCCGCATACTGTTCTGCATCACGATCTCTCCGGCGTAATCTCCATTGAACAGTACATCCCAGCTGTCCACCGGGGCATCCACTTTTGTGGTGTCATAGAGAATCCCAAGTGTCCCCCAGAAGTATGGCACCGTGTACTTGTTCTCCGGATCAAACGCTTTGGAAAACTCCCAATATTTATCTCCGATATTTCCGGCGTTCTCCATGGCGCTGATATCAATCTCCTGTGTTTCCCCTTCCTCGATCAGTCTCTGCAGCATATAGTCACTGGTGCACAGAAGATCATAGTCGATGGCGCCTGATTTATATTTGGTATACATTTCTTCCGGCGTCAGCGCTTCTTCATACTTTACTTCAATTCCGGTCTCCTCCTCGAACATATCCAGGACCACCGGATCCATATATTCCCCATAATTAAACACGGTCAGCGTCTCCTTAGCGCCTCCGCCTCCTCCGCAGCCTGCTGCCGCCAGGCCAAGAAATACCACTGTCATCACTGCGCTCAGCACTCTTTTTTTCATCTTGCATATCCTCCCTTTTCTTCTTTCTTCTTCCCCTGAGGGAAATAATTGACGATCAACAGTATCACAAATATGATCGCGAAAATGATCGTTGAAAGCGCGTACATCTCCGGCTTGATCCCTTTCCGGATCTCTCCATAGATCATAGTCGATAAAGTATTGATCCCCGGACCTTTCGTAAAATAAGTAATTACAAAATCATCCATAGACATGGTAAAAGCCATGAAAAATCCGGCCGCTATCCCCCCTGCCAGCTGAGGCAGGATCACGGTAAAAAATCCATACACCGCGTTTGCCCCAAGATCTCTTGCCGCCTCATAGATGCTGATATTCATCTGTTTGATCTTAGGCATGACGCTTAAGATCACATAGGGGATATTAAAGGTAATATGGGCGATCAGCACACTTCCAAATCCAAGTTCCAGGAAGTGCACGAACCACAGCATCAGCGCGATCCCTGTCACGATATCCGCGTTCAGCATGGGAATATTAGTGGCCGCCATCATAATCTGATAGTTTCGCTGGCGCATGGCATTGATCCCAAGAGCCGCCAGCACCCCGATGACCGTAGCGATCAGGGCGGAAGCAAAAGCCAGCACCAATGTGGTCCCCAGGGCTTCCATGATCTGGCTGTTAGAAAACAGTCTCCGGTACCAGTCAAAAGTGAAGCCTCCCCAGGTCACACGGGACCTGGAGTTATTGAAGGACAGGACGATCAATACCAGGATCGGCGCGTACAAAAATATGATGATAAGCGCCAGATAAAACCGGCTGCAAAAATCTTTTATCTTTTCTACCATATTGCCGACCCCTTTCCTTCCACATCATTTTTCATGGTAAAGGCCATACTGATCAAGACAAAAATCATCAGAGACACAGAAAGACCGGACCCTAAATTCCAGTTCATGCTTTTCGTAAATTCCTGCTCGATGATATTTCCGATCAGCTGCAATTTTCCGCCGCCCAGGATATCCGCGATCACAAACGAAGTCATAGAAGGCACAAATACCATCACAATACCGCTCAAAAGCCCCGGCATGGACAGCGGAAAGATTACTTTGCGGAAGGTGGTGAACCCTCCGGCTCCTAAGTCCTTCGCCGCTTCGATCACGTCTTCATCAATCTCCATCACCGCGTTATAGATGGGCAGCACCATATAAGGCAGGAAATCATAAACCACGCCGATCATGATCGCCACCCCTGTATTGGCAATAGAAAGAGGTTCAAATCCCAGTTTCTGGATGATAAAATTCAAAATTCCATTGGATGACAAGATCATCTGCCAGGCAAGGATCCGCAGGATAAAATTCATCCACATCGGCAGGATGATGATAAAAAGAGCAAAGCCTCTCTTCCCCAGATTCAGCCGGCGCAAAGCCAGGACCAGGGGATAGGATAAAAGGATGCAGATCAATGTACATCCTACCGCGATCTCCAGAGAGAAGATCACCGCTTTCAAATGGATCGGATCCGCGATCGCTATAATATTTTCCAGGGTAAAGCCTCCCGTCTGTCCAGTCAGGGCATATCGAAAGATCAAAATCATAGGGATCACCGTAAACCCGACTACCCAGACTGCATAAGGAGACGCAAGAAAGGTCCGTTTATTCATCTTCTTTTATGACCTCCGCATCCTCTGAATGAGGCTTGTGCATGATCTGAATGTTATCCGGCAGGATAGTCAGGCCAACCTGGGCCCCTACCTGAGCGGGATTCACGCTCTCGATCATCCACTCGTAATCTCCTACCTGTACCTTGATCTCGTAGACCGCTCCTTTGAAAATGACGGATACCACCATTCCTTTCAGGAAGCCTTGTTCCGGCTCTACCACCACCAGATCTTCCGGGCGGATGACTACATCCACCAGTTCATTCGTCCCAAACCCCACATCTACACAGGGAATCTCCACTCCCTGGATCTCTACCAGACAGTCCCGCCTCATGATTCCGTCAATAATGTTGCTGTCACCGATGAAATCCGCCACGAAAGCATTCTGCGGTTCATCATAGATACTCTTAGAAGTCCCGATCTGCTGGATGATCCCTTTATTCATGACAATGATCCGGTCGGACATGGTCAAGGCTTCTTCCTGGTCGTGGGTCACATAGATAAAGGTGATCCCTACTTCCTTCTTGATCTTGATCAGCTCTCTCTGCATATCACGGCGCAGCTTCAGATCCAGCGCTCCCAGCGGTTCGTCCAGAAGGAGCACCTGAGGTTCGTTTACGATCGCTCTTGCGATTGCCACCCGCTGCTGCTGTCCGCCGGAGAGCGACATAGGGCTTCTCTTTTCATACCCTTCCATATTCACCAGCTTTAGGGCGTACTTTGTTTTATCCTTGACATACTGCTGGCTTTTCTTCTTTAATTTCAATCCAAAGGCAATATTTTCTTCTACATTCATATGCGGAAATAACGAATATTTCTGAAAGACCGTATTTACATTCCGCTTATCCGGAGAAAGGACGGTAATATCTTTCCCATCAAAAAGGACGCGCCCTTCATCGGGTTTTTCAAATCCTCCAATGATACGAAGCGTTGTTGATTTCCCGCATCCCGATGGTCCTAATAATGTAATAAACTCATTTCTCTTGATCTCAAGGCTGAAAGAATTCAGCACTTTCTTATCATCAAATGTCTTGCTGATCCCGTCCAATTCTAAAATAACGTCCTGCATGGTATCCTCCTTAAAAGCTTGGCGGACTGCTGATCCAGATGATGGACGAGACCCGGCCGCAAGCTGAGCTTATCTTATGTTTTTTATTCGCGGAAAAGATAAAGGAATCGCCTTTCTTTACCGTATATACATTCTTTCCATAATGGAGGTTGATCTTCCCTTCCAGTACATATCCAAACTCTTCTCCATCATGGGGTTTATCCACCGGCATTGTCTGGCCAGGCTGAATCCGCACCAGGATCGGTTCCATGCTGCGGCTCTGAGCGGAAGCTACCAGCCACTCAATCTGATTTCCGAACTCATCCGTCTTCTCAAAATAATCTTCCTTCTGGTATACGATCTGCTGTTCGTTTTCTTCGCTGAAAAACTCCGCCAGGTTCGTTCCCAGACACTCTACGATATCCATCAAAGTAGAGATCGAAGGGGCGGTAAGTCCTCGTTCAAGCTGAGAGATAAATCCCTTGGTAAGTTCCGTCCGGTCTGCAAGTTCCTCCTGGGTCAAGCCATTCTGATTACGAAGATTTCGAATCTTATTTCCGATCTTTTCCTCAATATTCATTCATCCTCTTCCCCTTACAGTTACTAAACATTTTGTTTTATCCTTCTTAATTATACATATACTAAATATAAAGTCAACTATTATTTACAAAAAAAAGAATCCCCAAAAAGGGAATCCAATAAAACTTTTTTGGCCATTTCTCTGTCTTAGCTTTAGGAAGGTTCAAACACTGCGTATTGACGATTCCTTGGGAAATCGTTATGATGAAATACAGAAAACTCAGTTCTTTTTTACGAAAGGAGAAAAATATGGATCGAAGCGCACTCTTAATCTATCTGCGGGATCTGCGCGACCTGGAAGTCGCGAAATATCGGATCAACGAATTGATCAAACAGAAATCGAACGCGCCCGAGGCGCTTGCAATACAAAAAATGTATACAACTCAGAAAGCCCATATGGATCTTTGGGAAAGAAATCTGGAACAGCAGTGGTACGCCGCAGATTCCAACGGAGTCACTGCCGTGCGTCAGAAGTATCAAGCGCAGCTTCAGCGGACCGCCCAAATGTACAATTCTGCCTTACAGCGTCTTACCCGCCCTTTAAAAAAAGAGCTGGCCATGGCGGATTCTGTTTTGCGGAAAGCCTACAGCCATAACATCATCCCTCAGCCGTACCGGAATCTGGCCTCCATCTGTTATATCTATGGCTATATGGCTACTTCTCAGGCAACATTGAAGGACGCTCTGCTCCACGCGCATATGGAAAATGGCATCCAGCGGATCAACTCAAGGCTCAATGCCTTCATGAAACAAAATGAAGAACTGATTCTGACAGCAAGACGGATTGAGTATAATACCGAACAGCAGCTTGCTCAAAACCAGCAGATCCTGCGGGGCTTACAGCAGAACCTGTCCGCCCAGCAGCGAACGGCGCAAAACACGCGGGAAATCTCCCAGTACGCCAAAATAGCCGCTACAAACACGCAGACGTCTGCCTTTTTTCAGATGGCCACCTATTTTCAGCTTGGCGGGAGAGCCGGCCGGATCGTCTAATGGAACTGTCAGGAATGTCCTTTTATCCCCGCAGTGTCGCCACCAGACGCACCGGATACAGCAGCAGGTCCAGAGCATCTTCAATACTCCTGGTACACACATCCGCTTCATGCAGCAGCCTGCTGCACATGCCTTCCTGCTCAATGACCGCGATCGCCAGCGCGCTGGCCCGGAGCATCAATTTATCATTCCTTCCATTCCCAATGGCCACACAAGCATCTAACCCCAGCTCTTCTACCACTGCCATTTTTGCCGGCAAGGCATTTTCGTTTGGAAAAGTCTGGATCTTGACCGGAAGATCCAGACATGCTTCCTTTGCCGTCCCGTAAGTGTCCGCCGTCAGGACGATGATATCCATTTCTTCCGCCAGTTTCCGGATTCTTTCCTTTACTGACTCTTTGATCTTGCCGCCCATAGCGATAGTCCCATTGTAATCCAGCACCAGGTATCTGAGATTCAATTCTTTATATCCAGGTATTTCAATCTTCATCCGTTTCACCTTTCTTCTCTTCTTTGTCCGATTCTTTTCCGATAAATAATTTATCATACATCACAATATTTACTTCGCCGCCCAGCAGGATGCTGTACATACAGAAATACATCCACAACATGATCAGCACGATCGTAGTCAAGCTTCCATACATACTGGAAAATCCCTGGAACACGTCTACATACACCGAAAAGATCCAGGAGATCACCATCCATCCAATAGCCGTAAATATCGCGCCGGGGATCTGTTTTCGGAACTTGTCCTTTCGGTTAGGCAGAAATTTATAGATTAAAAGGGAGAAGACCACCAAAAGAGCCGGCGTGATATAGGTACGCGCTTCGATCAGCCAGTCCGCCATGGATGTCATAAAGGGGATGTGCTCCGCAATGAAAATATTCAGACTGTTTCCGAAAACAGAAAGAACCAAAAGCGAAACGATCACCAGGATAAACATTACTGTATACAGGGTAGAACGAATTCTCAGAAATATGTAATTTCTAGTCTCCGAACACTCATAGACACAATTCAATCCAGAAGTCATAGCCAAAACACCTTTTCCCGCTGACCATAGCGCCACGATCACAGTGATCGGGATCACTCCCATAGACTGGTTATATACCTGATTGACGATGGTGGTGATCAGAGAGTTTACTGAGCTTGGGAATACCTGCATCACCGCAGTCATTACATCCGCTTTCGTCACCGGCGTATAGCGTACCAGCATAAGCAGCAGCAAAATGATCGGGATCAGGCACAGCATGAAGAAAAAAGCAGACTGCGCCGCATAAGCGCCTACATGATCGTCTGCTACCTGTGTCGTAAATTCTACACATTTGTGATAGATTTTTTTAATCCTTTTCATGGTTTTCTCCTATCATTGCCTTATATTCTACCCGATTTCCATCTGTTTGTCTATTGAAAAACCAGATCTGGAGAAGTACTATAAAAGCAGAATATCTAAAAACATTTACCAGAGAGGAACATTTTATGAAACTATTAAAAGACCGTATTCTCAAAGATGGGGTCGTAAAACCCGGAAATGTACTGAAAGTGGACAGCTTCTTAAACCACCAGATGGACATCGATCTCATGAACGAGATCGGAAAGGAATTCCGCCGCCGATTTCCTTCCGATGAGATCACCAAAATCCTTACCATCGAGGCTTCCGGAATCGGTATTGCCTGTATCACGGCCCAGTATTTCCATGTACCTGTAGTATTTGCAAAAAAAGCTCAGAGTATTAATCTGGACGGCGACGTTTATCACACACGCGTACAGTCCTTCACACACCAAAAAATCTATGATGTAATCCTGTCCAAGAAATTCCTGACCCAAAACGACCGGGTACTGATCATCGATGACTTCCTTGCCAATGGATGCGCCCTCCAGGGACTGATCGACATCATAAGAAAAGCCGGAGCTTCTATCGAAGGCGCCGGCATCGTGATCGAAAAAGGGTTCCAACAGGGCGGACGCTTAATCCGAGAACAAGGAATACACCTAGAATCCCTTGCTGTCATCTCATCAATGACGGACAGTGAAGTTCAATTTGGGACGTAGCATTTTGCAAAAATGCTACGTCCCAAATTGACTTTTGCCCTGTACCTTTTTGGCTATTCTCCAAATTTCAACTTCTGAAATCGCAGTGAATACACAGAATATACGCTTAACATCACGATATTGGCCACTGCCAGCAGTACCACCGCCGCCATCCCGGTTCCAAAGGAGAGCTGCCCCATCATGGCGATCACCAGCAGTATCATCAGAAAGGTTTTCATCATAGTAAATGTTTTGTAGCTGGACTTATAGACCACCATCCGCTCCGCCTCGTCACAGCTTTCGATCCATTCTTTCTCAAAGTGCAGGTCTGCCGCATCGCCTTTTTTCGATGGATCTTTCCTGCGCAGCTGTTTGACCGCGGCGATCTGGTACACCACACATGCCAGTATGGTCGCAAGAAACGGAACCACTGACCAGAGAAGCCGGTAGGCCGCGTCTTTTTCCTCTACCGGGAATCCAAAAGCGAAGATCACCATGGAAAGACACATGAAGATACTGGTGACTATCATTCCCGCGGAACTCCACAGTTCATATCCACGATCCAGCTCTTCCATAAGGGAGTCATCTTCCTCATCCATCTGCCGAATATACCGTTCCGCCTGCCGATAGCACACAAGACTCATGACCGCCGTAGCTGCCGTAAATACCCACAGGATCACCGTCACATTTCTTCCGATCCATCCCGAAGCCGCCTGCAAGAATCCGTCCATCCCGTCTTCCCAGAAGATCAGGCTTCCTCCCAAGATCGCGCCAATGGCTCCTCCCAGGCACATAAATAAGATCATCTTCAAATAAGAGTTCATTTTCTTTTCTGCCTTTTTCTCTCTCATGTTATTCATCCTCCTCTAGCTCAAATATCTCTTCCACCGGAACCTCAAATATCTCTGCCAGCTTCAGTGCCAGCGCTACAGATGGGGAATAATCGCCCCGTTCGATCAGGCTGATGGTCTGGCGTGAAACTCCTGCCATCTTCCCCAGCTGGGACTGATTCACATTCAGCCTGGCCCGATGTTCCTTCACCCGATTCCTAAGTCCCATATGCACTTCTCCTTTCTGTCTGCTTTCCCGGCTCTCTCCAGGAGCTTCGAATCATACTAGCCCCTCCTCTTATCTTTGAGATTTCTCTTCTTTGTCATGACAAATATCTTTTTCATTTTGACAACTTTTCTTGTCACGTTTAATATACCATTGACAACTTTATTTGTCAATATTTTTTTGACAACTTTTCTTGTCAAAAAGGAACCTCTTACCGGCTTCCGGAAAAACAAGCGTTTCGCGCGATCAAAAAACCGGCCGCGGCTCAAAAGCCGCGGCCGGGAACCAACACCCTTTTTTAAACTTTATTTCCAAATATGAATCTGTCCGATCACCGGCAGTTCTCTTTTCTCACCTCTCACCGCGTATACGATCCCCAGGATCATCAGCACAAACAGGATCAAACTCAAAATATCCAGCGCCCATGACAGGTTCAGCATTCCCAGATCAAGCCAGCTCTGAAATCCCCAGAACCATCTGCCGTCCAGGATATCCACCGCGATCGACACTAAGAAAAGCACAAGCCCCTGATTCATGTGGAACCGGACATATTCCGACTGTTTATCTCCTGCCAGAAGCGGGATCAAAATCAAGATTCCAAGATAAGACAATACCCCCATTGCCTTATTGGCCTTCACATCCTGCTCTGAAAAATATCCCGCGCCGTCTGCGGCTGTCCTTTTCCGCTCTTCATGTGTTTTTTCCGCTCCGCTCATTTCCGGCAGAGGCGCCCCGCAGCGCGGGCAGAATTTCATGCCGTCCTCGGCTTTTTCTCCGCATTTGATACAATAGATCATGCTTCTTCATCCTCCAATCCAAGTATTTCCGCCAGCACTTCCACCATGATCTCATTGGTGCAGGATTTGATATATCCCATCATGTGCAGGGAGATCTCATCCTGCTTCTGAGCCTCTGAAAGAGAGGCGTCCCGCTTGGTCTCCTCGATCAGCCGGATCAACTGAGGCGTCAGTTCTTCATAGATTTCTACCGTTGTCTGTGTCACTAATTTTCTCAGATCTTCCTTCTTTGTCGGTACCATTTATTTCCCTCCCTCGGCAAACGCGCCGCTATCCAAAATTACGGATCTTAAACTCTCTCTGGGCCTCCCGCTTCTGGTCTTTCTTAGCAATGTCCTGCCGCTTATCGTAGAGTTTCTTACCTTTTGCCAGTCCGATCTCTACTTTCACCAGGCTGCCCTTAAAATACACCTTTAGCGGCATGATCGTAATCCCCTGCTCCTTCGTCTTCCCCAAAAGCTTATTGATCTCCGCCCTGTGCAGAAGAAGTTTCCGTACTCTCAGCGGGTCTTTGTTAAAAATATTTCCCTTCTCATAAGGGCTGATATGCATCCCATAGACATAGACTTCTCCGTTTTCCACACGGATAAACGCCTCCTTAATGCTGCATTTCCCCATACGGATGGATTTAACTTCCGTTCCGCTCAAAGAAATTCCCGCCTCAAAGGTGTCCAGGATAAAATAATCATGATATGCTTTTTTATTATTGGCGACTAATTTTACATTCGTCTTTGCCATCTTTCTATTCTTCCTTTCTGCCGTTTCCTTCAATCTCCAGATCCGGGCAGTGCTCATCTGCGATCTCAAAATCTACCGTCCGCATAAAAACGTCCGCCCCCGTCACCCGTACAAACACTCGCTGTCCCAATTTATACATTTTCCCGGTGCGCTCTCCTACCATCCTGAATCCGTTCTCATCATAATCATAATGGTCATCCGGCATATTTGCAACATGTACCAGGCCTTCTACCGTATTTTCTAACTCTATATACATTCCCCACCGGGTCAGTCCTGAGATTACGCCCTCGTAGACTTCTCCCACATGCCGGCTCATATATTCCGCTTTCTTCAGCTTGATAGTCTCCCGTTCCGCCTCATCTGCCCTGCGCTCCCGTTCACTGGAAGCTTTGGCTACTTCCGGCAGTATCTTTTCATAATGCGCGATCTTTTCCGGCTTCATCCGCCCTCGCAGATTATCCTTGATGATCCTGTGGATCTGCAGATCCGGATAGCGGCGGATCGGAGAAGTAAAATGAGTATAATAATTGGCCGCAAGCCCAAAATGCCCTGTATTCTCCGGCGTATATCTGGCCTGCTTCATAGACCGAAGCGCCAGCCGGCTGATCAGGGCTTCCTCCGGGCTCCCTTCCACTTTCCCCAGCAGTTTTTGAATCTCTTTTGGCCGCACCTCGTTCTGTCCCACATGCATGGAATAACCGAAATTATTGATAAAAACAGCCAAAGAACGGATCTTATCGTTGTCCGGCTGTTCATGGGTCCGGTACAGGAAAGGCAGTTCCTGCCAGTAATACTCTTCCGCCACCGTCTCATTTGCCAACAGCATAAAATCCTCGATCAACCTGGTCGCTTTATTCCTTTCGTAAGGCTTGATCTCCACAGGCATACCCGCTTCGTCCAGCACCAGCTTGCTCTCCGGGAAGTCAAAATCGATAGAGCCTCTCTTCTTCCGTCTCTGCCTCAGGATATCAGAAAGTTCGCCCATCTGCTCAAACATAGGGATCAGTTCCCGGTACCGCTCCCGCTCATGCGGATCTTGGTCTTCCAAAATCTTCTTTACACTGGTATAGGTCATCCGCTCTTTTACATGGACAACGGTCTCAGCGATCTCGTGGTCGATGACCGCTCCCTGAGGATCAACCTTCATGATGCAGCTTAGGGCCAGCCGGTCGCTGCCCGCATTCAAGGAACAGATCCCATTGGACAGGACGTGTGGCAGCATAGGGATTACCCGGTCCGCCAGATAAACACTGGTCCCTCTTTTCAACGCTTCCCGGTCCAGAGCGCTGTTCTCCTGGACATAATTGGCCACATCCGCAATATGGACCCCCAGGATATAGTTCTCTCCCTCTTTCACCAGGGAAACCGCATCGTCCAGATCCTTGGCGTCTTCTCCGTCGATAGTCACCATCTGCCAGTCTCTGATATCTTTCCTGCCCGCCATATCGGCCGCGGTCACCTCTTTTGCCGCTCGCTCAGCCTGGTTCAGCACTTTCTCCGGAAATTCCATCGGCAGATCATACCCCTTTACAACGGACAGGATATCTACTCCTGGATCATTTATATGCCCAATGATCTCAACAATCTTGCCCTCCGGGTTCTTTCCGTCTTCTCCATAGGAAATCAGTTCCACAACTACCTTATGGCCGTCAACCGCTCCTCCCTCTTTTCCCTCTGGAATGAAAATATCTTTCTGGAACTTCTGGTCGTCTGGAATCACGAAGCCATAAGTCTTCTTCTGATTCTTCTGATACAGTCCTACCACCCTGGTATATCCTCTGGCCAAAACGCGGAGGATCTTGCCTTCCCGGTTCCGCCCCTCCGGCCAAGAGGTGACCAGGACTTCCACTCGATCTCCGTCAAACGCTCCGCCTGTATGTTCCTCATGGATATAAATATCGGGCTCTTCCTCAGATACCGTTACAAAACCATAACCCTTCCGGCTGGCACGGTAAGTCCCCTCCAGCGCTTTTGCCGCTCCCTTGCAGTATTTCCCGTTTTTGGAAAGATAGATCTTTCCCTCCTGCTCCAGTTCTTCCAGCAGGCTTTTTAATGCTCCCCGCTGTTCTTTCGCCACCTGCAGCATCATGGCGATCTCTTTGAATTTCATCGGTACATACAGATCGTCACAGATAAAATCGTAGAGCATTTTTTTTCGCTTTTCATCCGTTCTGTCCACCTTTTTCCAAGACCTCCATTTTTTGATCGATAAAAAAAGACACTCCTTTTTACAGGAGTGTCTCACTGTTTCTTGAAAATATACTTTCCCGTACGGCCAAACTCTGCCGATCCAGCTTGCGCAGGTCTTACGCAAAGACTTTGAGGTTCAGCACCGCCGCCAGTACAATAAACAGGACTGCCAGGAATTTTGTGGATTTCACCAGGGCTCCCTCCATAGAACGGCCTTTATTCTGGCCCCAGTATGTGTCTGCCATACCGCTGATCGTTCCAAGGCCCGCGGATTTTCCTTCCTGGAGCAGTACGATCGCTGACAGGGCAATACAGTCTATTGCAAATATGATCATAAGTATAATCTTCAGAATTTCCATCTCTACACCTCCTGTAGATAAACCATAGCTATTTTACCATAACCTATCTGGATTGGCAAGGATAAAATTCCCATCCAGCGCTGTCAGCTTTGTCTATCCTTATTGGTTCGCCCGGTACGCCTCATCCGCGCTGTACACATCGAAGCCGCTTCCTTTTAAGATATCGATCACCCGTCCAGGATCATCGCTTTTCAATATCGCCGCCGCATCAGAGCCGTTGGCGAAGGCGTACATGTACTCTACATTGACCTCTCCCTCCACGATCTGGTGCATAGCCTTAGAAAGCGATCCCGTAGCATGCGGCACCCTGAGTGCCACTACATCCGTCAGCATTGCTGTGATCCCGGCATCTTTAAGCGCCTGCCTTCCTCTGTGCGGATCGGATACGACCATGCGGAGCATTCCGTAATCTGACGTATCCGCAAGGCTTAAGGCCACAATGTTGACATCATTCTCTGCTAAAACAGACAATACTTCGTCTAAACGTCCTTCTCTATTTTCCAAAAATACCGATAACTGTTGGATCGTATTGCTCATACCCATGCTTTTCCCCTCCTTCTTACAGCTTGCGGTTGTCAATGACACGTTTCGCTTTTCCTTCACTTCTCTGGATCGTCTTTGGTTCAACCAGCTTCACTCTTACAGACAGCCCCAGCGCCTGTTTCAGCACCGCTGCCACCCGATTCTTCAGATCATCCAGCTTCCGGATCTCATCTGAAAAATATTTCTCGTCTACTTCCACCATAACGGTCAGTACATCCAAATTATTCTCCCGATCCACGATCAGCATATAATGCGGAGCCACTCCGCCGCCCATAGATAAGAGCGCTGTCTCAACCTGTGTCGGGAATACATTGACACCGCGGATTACCTTCATATCATCGGTACGTCCCGTAAACTTCTGGATCCTTGGCAGGGTCCTCCCGCATTTACATGTGCTGTGGTCAATACTGGTCAGATCTTTCGTCCGATAGCGGATCAGAGGCATTCCCTCTTTAGCCAGAGTCGTAAATACTAATTCCCCGGTCTCTCCATCCGCGCAGGGAGACTGGTCTGCCGGATTCAGGATTTCCGGATAGAAGTAGTCCTCATATACATGAAGCCCCTGATGATGGATACAATCCATAGCAACTCCCGGCCCTGTGACTTCACAGAGTCCATAGATATCAAAACTGTTGATATGGAAAATACTTTCAATCTTCTTGCGCATTTCATCGGTCCAAGGTTCTGCCCCGTTGATGCTGGCTTTGATCTGCAGACGGTCGACAACTCCCGCTTCCTGCGCCGCTTCCGCAAGATATAACGCATAAGATGGCGTGCATGCGAAAGCGGTAGCCCCGAAGTCTTCCATGCACATCAACTGCCGTTTGGTATTCCCAGAAGACATTGGAATCGCCATCGCTCCCAGCGCCTGGGCTCCCAGATCCAGTCCCATTCCTCCTGTAAACAGTCCGTATCCATAGCATACATGGAGCCGGTCAGCCGATGTAAGTCCCGCCATTACCAGAGCTCTTGCCACACATTCTCCCCACACATCTACATCCTTCTGAGTGTAGGAAGCCAGTGTCAGCTTCCCAGTAGTCCCTGAAGTTCCCTGAACTCTGACGATCTTCTCCTGCGGAACCGCCAGCAGCCCGAAAGGATAATTGTCTCTCAGATCTTCTTTTGTTGTGAAAGGAAGCTTATTGATATCTTCAATTCCTTTGATATCTCCAGGCTCTACCCCCAACGCATCCATTTTCTTCCGATAGAACTCTACATTCTCATATACATTTTTTACCTGTTTGACCAGGCGCTCACTCTGCAGGGCAGACATCTCATCCCTGCTCATACACTCAATCTTTGGATCTCTGATCCGTTCTTTCCAGTTTTCTAACGCTACTCCTGCCATTTCTTTTACTCCTTAATTCCTTCTTTATCCAGGTTCTCCCTCTTCAGGCAGGACCTGCCTGAACAACTCTTTCTCCTACAGATCGCTCTCTTCTACCATCTTTACGTCCGCGTTCTGTAAGATCTGCGCCGCTTTCTCGAAATCATCCGTACTAAACACCATCACCGGCGCTTTTCCATTTCGGATGACAAATGAATAAATGTAATTGATATTGATTCCTCCCTGCGCCAGGATTTCCAACATCTGATTCAGATTTCCCTCCCGGTCTTCCAGTTCTACGCCGATCACCTGATGGATCCGTACCACAAATCCTTTGCTGGTCAGATAGGACTTTGCCTCAGAGGGTTTGTCTACCACCAGACGCAGAATCCCAAATTCCGGTGTGTCAAACGTGGCTACAGCCCGGATATTCACATTGGCTTCCGTCAGCCTTGATGTCACATCCATCAGACTTCCCGGCTTATTTTCTACAAATACCGACAACTGCCTGATCATACCGCACCTCCTTATTTTTCTCTCTTATTTTCCGCATCCAGAATCTTCTGCGCGCTTACGATCCCCCGTCTGCATCCGTTTCCGGTCACTTCTTGTATCTCTCCGCGGTCGACAGTCACTTTCAGCACACACTCATTCCGGCAGCTTCTGCATTGCATCTTACGTATTTCCATATCTCTGCCGCCTATAACTGATAACCTACGTCAAATGCTTTTTTATTGATCTCTATAGTTTTTGGGGGAACGGTTTTTTCGATCACCTCATACCACTGTTCCTTTGTAAAATCCATATGCTGAGCCGCGATGCCCAGTACGATCAGATTAAACACTCTTGGATTCCCAAGTTTCTTAGATTCCTCTGTAGCATTGACCG
Source organism: uncultured Mordavella sp. (assembly GCA_902406105.1). GTDB lineage: Bacteria > Bacillota > Clostridia > Lachnospirales > Lachnospiraceae > Massilistercora. Next base: position 9,544 of record CABPCP010000020.1, on the reverse strand, counting down.
CATAAACTTTGTGATCTTTTCCCAGCTCTTCCAAGATTCCTTCTGGATACTGGGTCGCTCCGATGACCACCGGCATAGGATCGATCCGCCAGTCATTCACCACCAGCGCCCCGTCCTTTTTCAAGAAATGGGCATACCGCAGAGCTTCCAGCCGCTCAAAAGCAATGATCACATCCGCCTGTCCTTCTTCCACGATCGGTTCCGCCACATGGTCCCCATACCGTACAAACGTTACCACGCTTCCACCCCTTTGAGCCATGCCGTGCACCTCGGAAAGCTTTACATCATATCCGCCTGCCAACGCTAATCCGCCCAGGATCCTGCTGGTGAGCAAAGTCCCCTGTCCGCCTACACCGACGATCATAATATTCTTTGTCTCCATTACCGGTCACCTGCCTTTACTAACTCGATCGCGTCAAACTTGCACAGACTTTCACAGAGGCCGCAGCCTGTACACATGGTATCGTCAATATGGATGGTTCCATCTGGATTCTTTGTCATAGCCGGACATCCTGGCCTCATACACATTCCACATTTTTTACATTTGTCCTCGCGGGCAATATATAACGGTTTCTTTTCTTTGCTCAAAAGTACGCAGGGCGTCTTTGTGATGATCACAGATACCTCGTCTTTTGCCACTTCCTCTTTCACCGTTTTCTCCAAGGTCTCAATATCAAAGGCGTTGACTTCTACCACGTTTTTCACGCCGATCGCCCGGCACAGTCCCGGAATATCAATGGCATAGGTTGGATCTCCCTGCAGGGTCTTTCCCGTAGCCGCGTGATCCTGATGTCCCGTCATTCCTGTGGTAGAATTATCCAGGATGATCACCGTTCCTGTAGCTTTATTATACATCATGTTCATCAGTGAATTTACCCCCGTATGCAGGAAGGTAGAATCTCCGATCACCGCAACCCAGTCTTTGATATATTCTTTGCCTTTGGCTTTCTCCATTCCATGAAGGCTGGAAATGCTTGCGCCCATACAGATCGTGGTGTCCACCACGCTCAAAGGCGCTACCGCTCCAAGGGTATAGCAGCCAATGTCTCCAGCCGCGTGAAGCTTCAGCTTGTTAAGCACATAGTACACACTTCTGTGAGGACATCCCGGACAAAGAATCGGCGGGCGTCCCGGCGCCTGTGCGGGAGCCGCGATCAAAAGTTCTTCTTTGCCGATCGCCGCCCGGATCATGTTGGCGCTGTACTCTCCCTGCACCGTGAAGATCTCTTTTCCGGTCGCCTGGATTCCCCAGGATTTCACCTGTTCTTCGATCACCGGATCTAATTCTTCCACAACGTAAAGCTTTTCCACCTTCGCCGCGAATTCTTCGATCAGCTTCCTGGGCAGCGGATTGACCATCCCCAGCTTCAGTACAGAAGCCTCGGGAAGCGCTTCTTTCACATACTGGTAGGGAATACCGCTGGTAATGACCCCGATCTTGGTATCTTTCATCTCCATCCGGTTGATCGGAAGAGTATTGGCCGCCTCCGCCAGTTCCAGGTTGCGCTTCTCGATCTCCACATGGCGGAGTTTGGCGTTCCCCGGCATCATGACTGTTTTCTGGATGTTTTTTACATAAGGTTTATCTTCTGGACATTTCCGTTCTCCCAGCTCCACCAGTCCCTGAGAATGTGCCAGTCTTGTGGTTGTCCGGAACACAAAAGGACGGTCAAACTGTTCGCTCAAATCAAAGGCCAGTTTCATGAATTCTTTGGCCTCGCTGCTGTCGGACGGCTCCAACACAGGAAGCTGGGCCGCGCGCGCCACCATTCGGGTATCCTGCTCATTCTGGGAACTATAGAGTCCCGGATCATCGGCTACCACGATCACAAGCCCGCCGTTCACGCCCATATAAGAAACCGTATACGCAGGGTCCGCCGCCACATTAAAGCCAACATGCTTCATGCATGACATTGCCCGGACTCCTGCTACGGAAGCCCCGATGGCCACCTCTGTCGCCACTTTCTCATTTGGCGACCACTCACAGTACAAGTCCTCTTTATACTGTACCAGATATTCACTGATCTCTGTACTGGGCGTCCCAGGATAAGCGGCGGACACCTTGACCCCCGCCTCGTAGGCGCCTCTGGCAATGGCTTCATTGCCAAGCATAATCACCTTCTCTGACATTTTATAAACCATCCTTTCGTAAATCTGTTACTCTCTTTGCTTTTCCTTCAAATCTCTGAAGCGAGTAAGGCGCCACCAATTTGATCTGCGTCGCCAGTCCAAGCTGGGCTTTCAGTCCCTTCTTGATCTTCTGCTCCAGTTCGCTCAATTTTTTATAACTGTCCAGCAAGCGGTCATCCACCAGTTCTACCGTGATCGTCATTACATCCAGCCGGTTTTTCCGCTCTACCAGGATCTCATAGTGAGGACCGATTTCAGGAATCTGCAGAAGCACTTCTTCAATCTGGGTCGGGAATACATTCACGCCCCGGATCACCAGCATATCGTCCGCCCGGCCGGACAGATTCTCCATCCTGGCGGTCGTACGCCCGCAGCTGCATGGCTCATAGAAAAGCCTGGTCATATCTCCTGTCCGGTAACGTACCAGCGGCAGAGCTTCTTTCCCCAGGCAGGTCACCACCAGTTCTCCCCGCTCTCCCGGCGGAAGGACTTCTTCCGTCTTTGGATCGATGATCTCCGGGATAAACCAGTCTTCATTGATGTGCATTCCGCACAGGGCCTCGCACTCTCCTGCGACACCAGGGCCGCACAGTTCGCTCATCCCATAATTCTGGGTGCAGAAGAACTGATCCCCCCAGACTTTATGCATCTCATCTCTCATAGGCTCGGTCATTCCCTCGCCTCCAAAGAGACCGATATGGACCTTCAGATCCTTGGCCGGGTCGATGCCGCGGGCACGGATCTCCTCACCCAGATGCAGGGCGTAGGACGGTGTAGCCACCAGGAGTGTAGTCCCCATATCCTGCATGAACATGATCTGCTTCTTCGTATTTCCGGAAGACATAGGAATCACTGACGCCCCCAGCATTTCCAATCCTCCGTGCAGCCCCAGGGCGCCAGTAAAAGTGCCGTATCCAAAGGCGATCTGCGCCACATCGTCTGGAGTGGCGCCGCCCATACAGGCGATCCTGGCCACATTTCCCAGCCACACTTCCAGATCTTTTCTCGTATATCCCACCACTGTCGGCTTTCCGGTAGTCCCAGAGCTTGCGTGGAAACGGATCAGATCCTTTTTATCCACCGCGAAAAGCCCCATAGGATAATTGTCCTTAAAGTCAGATTTATATGTAAATGGCAGTTTCTTAAGATCCTCAAGGCTCTTGATATCTTCCGGCTTCACTCCGGCCTCTTCCATTTTCCTGCGGTATGGTTCCACTCTCTCATAGATATAGGGTACCGTCTGTTTTAATTTCTCTAACTGGATCTTCTCGATCTCAGCTCTTGGCAGAGTTTCTTCCTTTGCCCATATCATCTTGCTTCCTCCTTCACAGCCACAGGCTAATTCGCCTGAAAGGCAGGGCTTCTTTAATGCCCAATTTCCAAATAAGTATAACACATTACTTTTGCGATTTAAAGCATTAATTCACAAAAAACCCAGTTCCGCCATAGATAAGTTCGGGAAGGAATTTATGCTTGCATGAAATTCCGACTGTACTTATCTATAAGGGGAGCGCCCACTCATGAGCAAAACCGCGGCGCAGCCGCGATACAGCTCCTATAGGAGCGGGTTTTGCGAAGCTCTGGGGGCGCGGCGGAACTGAGGTTTATCCACGGCCCATCTGCATAAATTTATCGTAAATGTCCCCCAGCTTTTTATAACTTTCCAGAACGCCTTGGGCAACGATATACTCCATCAGTTCGGTATCTCCATTCCGTTCATATCTGCGAAACGCCTGCCGATATTTCGACTGATCCAGAATAATTGCCGGCAAGATTCCAGAATTAAGAAGCTGCTGGTTCATGATCATTCTTCCTGTACGGCCATTTCCGTCACAGAACGGATGGATCCGTTCAAACTCAATATGTTTGACGGCGATAAAAGCAATCTTTTCCCTGATTGAATCCAGCGGCATCTCTTTGATCTCTCCTGCAAATCTGTCCATTGCCTCAGGCACTTTGCTTTGATCTGGAGGGTAGTAAGTCGCTTCAGCCAGAGATCCGACATAAACATTTCTGTCACGGAATCTTCCATCACTCTGCATGATAAGCCCATTGACTTCTTTGATCCATGGCAGATCGATCGTGACATTTTTAGAAAAAGCCAGCTTCTCCGTGACCGCCTGATACATACTTTTGGCTTCCTGATACTCGGTGTATGTATGGCCTGTTCTCACTTCATCGTATTCTATTACAGCAAGTGTTTCATCCAGTGAGAGCGTATTTCCCTCCAATGAATTTGAATTCCAGCTAAGCCGCACCTGCAAATCCTTGACAAAGGGATCCCATACTAGTTTTTCCCCCTTAGCTTGAGAAAACATCTGCTGCTTTTCCATGATTTTTTCGATTTTACCTGATAAATCCAATTTCAATCTTCTTTCCTCCGCCACGACTTTTTATACAGGGCCAAACAGGCTAAACCCGCAATTACTCTCCGATCACCTTGATCAGAACCCGCTTATCCCGTTTCCCGTCAAATTCATAGTAGAAGATCTGTTCCCAGGTTCCAAAGTCCAGTCTTCCTTCTGTGATGGCCACTACCGTCTCCCGGCCCATGATCGTCCGCTTCAGATGGGCGTCCGCATTATCCTCATAGCCGTTATGGTTGTACAGACTGTAGGGCTTCTCCGGGGCCAGTCCTTCCAGCCACTTCTCGTAATCCTGATGCAGGCCGCTCTCGTCATCATTGATGAATACGCTGGCTGTGATGTTCATCGCGTTCACCAGTACCAGACCTTCTTTGACACCACTTTGAGTGACCGCATTCTGTACCTCCTGGGTAATATTGACCAGGCCCCGCCTGGTAGGGAGATGAAAATGTAGTTCCTTGCGATATGATTTCATGATACTCCTCCTGTCTTCTACACATACTGCTTACAGCTATAATCTTCTACCTCTACCCGGATGATGGCCACCGCTTTCTCCAGCTTTGGATTAGTCTCAAATTCATCGAACTCTTTCCCTGTCTGATGCTTCATGATCAGCCCCAGCGCTTTTAACTTTTCTTCCGGTTCCACTACCTCCGCGGCCTTTCCTCTGCCGATGATGCTGGCATAATGGTAACTGTACTGGCAGGCAAGCCTCCCCTCCACCAGCTCATGACCGCAGTCCATCTCAATTCCTACGGACGGCTCCTTCCGGACCAGCTCCATCTTCCTTCCTTCTTTGGCCCCATGGAAATAAAGGACCAGCCGCTCCTCTTCGTAACAATATCCAAAATTCATAGGGACAATATAGACGCCGCCCTCATCTGCGAAACCAAGCCTGCATACCTTGCATGCCTCTATGATTTCTTGTTTCTTAACCGTCTCTGTTATTTCCCTGTCTTTTCTTCTCATCCTCTTTTCTCCTACTTCTTCACATACTTCAGGTATCCCCGCCAGGTGGTGGCGAATTTCTCCCATTCTGTCAGATATTCTTCCCGAATCTGGGTGGACAGGGCCGCCTTATGGGGCGCCGTCTTTACAACCTCCGGATTCGTCCTCGCCTCCTTCGCGATGGCCTTGAAGGCCGCCGCAAACTCATCAATATCGTCCTTGGAATAAGTTTCCACCGGTTCCGGGGTAAACGGCTCCGGAATGATCCGGGGATGATGGCTGGCAAAATAATCCTGGAACCCATAATCTACGATCCGGCGGCAGATATCATCGGTGGTGACGCCCGTCTCGTCAGTCAGTTTTTTCCAGCTTAATCTTGCCTGCTCCAGCCGGTATTTGCCCTCAGCCATAGGCATGGACAACCCATCGATCTCCAAAAGCTTCTTCAGCAAGTAGTTATTATTCAAAATAGACAGCTCGGCGATCTGCTTGATGCCGTCCGGCCCCAGGCTTCGGATGTAGGCGTAGGCCCGCACCAGTACCGCCGGAACTCCATAGAACTTCCGCAGTTTCCCAATACTGTCCGGCCTCTGATAATCCAGATAATACTTCTCCCCATCATACTCCACTGTTGGGAACGCCACATATTTGGCCAATTTCTCCGACACGCACTGAGCGCCGGCCCCCGGACCCTGACAGCCATGGGGCGATGAAAAAGACTTGTGCAGGTTGTAGTGACACATGTCAAATCCCGCGTCTCTGGCCCTGGTAATACCGAAGAGGCCGTTCAAATTGGCCTGGTCATACACACATAATCCTCCGGCCTCATGGACGATATCCACGAATTCTCTGATCTTCTCATTGTAGATTCCCGTATCCTCCGGGTTGGTGATCATCAGCGCCGCCGTATGTTCTGATACCGCCGCTTTTAAGGCTTCAATATCCGGGATTCCATTCTCATCCGGGTAGAGGGTGATGACCTTATATCCTAGAGTCGCCGCCGCTCCCGGATTGCCGGGATGAGACAGGATTGTGGTAATAATCTCATTACGCTTCTCTCCCTCGCCATTGGCCTCGTGGTATGCCCGGATGGTCTCCACATTGGCGAAAATGGCCTGGGTTCCTCCGGAGGGCTGAAGGCTTACCTTTGCCATGCCTGAGATGGCTTTCAGGTACTGCTCTTCCTTGTACATGATCTCCAGGATCCCCTGAACCGTACTCTCATCCTGATAGGGATGCAGCTCTTTTAACTTATCTGACCGCACAAACTGTTCGTTGATCTTAGGGCTGTATTTCATGGTACAGGTTCCAAGGCCGATATCAATATTGATATCCGTTCCGATGGTTTCCTGGGACAGCCTCATATAATGGCGCAGCACCTGCATCTGGGACATCTCTGGAAGTTTGGGGGCCTTCTTTCTTCTTAATCCTTCCGGGAGAAGATCTTCCGCCTTTCCTACAGCCTCCGCTGCCCTTGGATCCGCTTTTGGCACCAATACGCCCCGCTCCCCCGGACTGCCAAGTTCCATAATGATAGGCTCATCCCATCTTGCCTCGTGAAAATCTCTGTCTGTTTTATAGTATCCCATCTCTAGCACCCCCTTGCGATCTTATCCAAAACTTCCGCCAAATGGTCGATCTCCGTTGCCGTGGTCAGCTCCGATACGCAGTAGAGGGCGCTCTGCCCCAGTTCTTTGAAATCCCCGCTTAGATCCTTGCCTCCAAAGATCCGCTCTTTCAAAAGCGCCTGGTTGATTTCTTTTACCGTTTTCCCAGTATCTGTAAAATCTACCACAAACTCCTGGAAATTCCTGTTTTGGAATACATTTACCCGGATTCCAGGTACCTCTTTCAACTTCCGGATAGCGTAATTCACATTCTGGATGATGGTCTCGCCCAATTCATACATTCCCTGGGGACCCATGCAGGCAAGATAAACGCCCGCTGTAATGCCCCACAGTCCGGTCTCTGTTCCAAAATATTCGTTGGCGTTCTCTCTGCTTCCATGGGAACAGCGTTCATTCATGGCCCGTCCCCATCCGTAGACGCCTTCTTTCTCCGTTTCCGCAATCCCGTACATATAGGTAGGAAATTCCCGGATCAGTTCCACATCCTGCCGGCAGGCAATAAATCCCGCCTGGCCGCCTCCAAACTGGATGTGCATTCCCAGCGGCTGGATATCTCCACATACAATATCCGCTCCCAGATTCATGGGGCTTTCCATGATGCCAAGGGCTGCCACCTCCGGCTGGACAATACACAGAGCTCCGTATTGATGGGCCAGCTCCGCGATCTTCTCTCCTCTGGTCTCAAAGAATCCAAGATAGGAGGGATTTTCATAGAAGACGGCGCCCACCTTTCCCGTTTTCAGCTTATCTTCCAAGTCTAAAAGGTCCATAAGCCCTGTCTCTGGCTCATAGGCTGCTTTTACGACCTTAGCAGTACCGCGGCAGTAGGATTCCGCCTGAGAAAAAATCTCCGGATTCATGGTGGAGGGCACTAAAACCTCTGTCTTTGGCGTATTTCTGCCTTCCATTACCCGCAGGGCGATCCTGAGAGACGAGGATACTGCCTGGCCGCCATCGTAATTGGTATAGCTTACCACGTCCGCATCCAGCAGTTCTCCCATCATGCTCGCATACTCGAAAATTGCCTGCATTTTTCCATGATCCGAGTAGGTATCCCCGCAGTATCCTGTCAGGAATTCCCCTCTGGAATTGATCTCATCACACAGCGCCGGTACCTGATGTTTATAACATCCCGCTCCCAGGAAACTGGTATATTCTTCCGTTGATATATTTTTATCCAAAATTCCCATCACATGCTTTTTCAGTTCATGCTCGCTTAAGATCGGTTCCGGCAGATCCAGCCTTTCTTTGTAGAGAAGTTCATCCGGAATCACGCTTTTGTAGATCTCTTCTACGCTTTTTACGCCGATCTTGCGCAGCATTTCCTCCTTGATCTCAGGAACACTATTTGGCATATATGGATGTACAAACTCTTTTCCCACTTTCATCAGCTCCCTTCTATAATCCCTGTTTTCATGGTCAAGACACCCTCCGCGCTCTCTTTTTATTCTACACTTTTCGCTAAAACCTCTCAAGTATTTGTCAATTTCTTTCCACTCGGTACAGCGCCGACTCACGGGCGTTAAACCGGATCTTATAATACCCCGCCAGATAACGGTCTGTCTCCGGGTCTCCGGTATCCACCAGCATAGGTCTTGTCCCAAGTCCTGCCAGCTTCTGTCTTGTCACCGCGATGCGGATATGCTCCTTGGTCACTTTCCGTATGATCCTTGGACTGATCTGTTGATTTCCCCGGCCAAACAGGAAACCGTTCCCGCCAATACAAGTCACAATGATCTCTGCTCTCTCTCCCGCCTCTAAAAACGCGTAGATTGTCTTTTCGTCCGCGTCTTTTGCCAGAAGCTTTCCGTCTTTCACCACATCTACGCCGCGCAGTGTCCCTCGGCCGCACATTTTTTCCTTGATCTGGAAAGTAGTGCCTCCCGGCCCGATGATATAGAGCATGCCCTCTTTCCTTTCCGACACAACATCCAGCGCCAGTATCTCGGCTTCCGCCGCGTTTCCCCGGCTCATCTCTTTTGCCCGCTGCAGCCTCGCGCCATCGTCCGGCACCGTCAGAAATCCGTATAGCGCGGGACTGACAGATGCTTTTCCAAGATCCGCCTCGTCAAGATCCATCACCTCGCGCGGGACAAAGGACAGATGTTTTCCCCGGATAAAATCTCGCAGGAGTTCTCCCGCCTGCCAGGGATTCACCGCGTAACAGGCAGAGTACATCTTCACGCCCGCGGGAACACCCAGTACGGGGAAATGGCTTCCCACCGCCTCATAAATGTCCCTCGCCGTTCCGTCTCCCCCGCAGAACACCAGAAGATCCACACCCTGTTCTTTCATTTTTTCCGCAAAAACCACCGTATCTTCCCGGCAGGTCTCCGTCCCGCTTTGCCCCAGAGAATAGTATGGTATCCCTGCTTCCTCAAGAACCATTCCTCCCATCTCTCCTTCCGGGGAAAAAATCTGGCACCCCTGTTCTCCTTGTATCTGACCCGCGCAGGCAGCGGCAAGGAGAAC